>NZ_ASZT02000022.1:0-54799 GCF_001006065.1 Sphingobacterium sp. IITKGP-BTPF85 | reverse complement strand
TCTTATAATTTGAACGAAGCACTTATTCAAAAAGAAGACGATTTTGTAGTTGACTGGCAGAAATTTATGATTGCCAAAGGAAGCCCGAATCCCATCACTTCCTACACGATGGATTTCGATCAAGAAAATCAAGTGATTCGGGTTACCTGGGAATATGATTTCTATCTGGAGAAGAAGTTTAACACCAGGTCTTACGATTCCTTCTTAATCCTGTATAATGCAGAAGATAATGGGGCTGAATATCCACTTTTGATGAACGACTCGAAAGACAGCTTAATATCCGGCAAACAGAATGTTAAAATCCCGAAACTTAAAAAGGAAGTGACGTATGAAGTGTTTATCTTTTTTGTAGAGAGCTATGGTGGTGGTAATACAGACAGTATGCACCTGGGTAATATAAAGGTTTGAGCGGTATCATGTGTCATTATTCCAGGGTGAATGTAAACTGGAGTTACGACCTTTGAAACAGATTTAATAAATTAAAGAAAACCGTTGTGCATTATGATTTAGGGCTATAAATAAGTTGTTCATACTCTGATAATCAGTAAATTGTTTTTACGGCAAAACGATTTAGAATGAACAGCCTACTAGCAAATTACGCCAAATCATTGAAGGGTTCAAGACCAGAATTTTAACAAAGATTACCGCGATGACTGTCATTCAGTACATCAACAAAAATATATTCAACAGAAATATCAATAATTTAAAAATTAGCACTATTTAAAATGCACAACGGGTTTAATAATTATAATTTCAAAGAGATTATTTCAAACACTGAGACACTTGTAATTAAATATCTTTTATTATGATATGAATAGCTTTCAATCATAACATAAACTCAACGTGTCTTACGCACATTGGTTTTATGTGCTTTCCCACTTATATGAATGTAATAATCTTTTATGCGCTCCATAATTGCTAAAATTAAAATTACACTCAATACTATGAGCAACACTTTCTTAATTATATTATATTTATTTTTATGCTGTTGTTTTGATCTAGGAACTTTATTTTTAGTACTCTGAATTTTTCTTACCTGTTTCATTTTACAAAATTTTAAAATATCAATACATAAGAAAGCCCAAATGCCCTGGACTGATAATATGGAAGTATAATCTGTTCTTTGTCTCGATACTGTTTATTAAATACAGCACTTACCTTCGGGTATAGCCAATAAGCGAGCTCTGTAGAAAGAATTCCTACTCCTGCCCCCGCTACAACATCAGTCACCCAGTGTTTATTATTTATAATTCTGTAAACTCCTGTAAAAATAGCAAAGGGATAACCTGATAAGCTTAGTAAAGTATTGTAATCTCGGTATTCTCTGTACATAAAGTGCGCAGTGGAAAATGCGGTAGCTGCATGACCTGAAGGAAATGATTTCCTGTTCGATCCATCAGGACGCTCTTCTGCAATTATGTTTTTGGCGGGTGTAACTATAGCCGCTGAAATTAATTGCGAAGCGGTATAGATGATTGTTCTATCTTTGAAGTTATGTAAACCTTTAACTCCCGAAACGTTAAGTCCATAGACCATTACAGCGGGGAAATACTGCGTATAATTATCCCATACTGTCTGTGCTGGTTGTTCATGAGATACTTCTATTTTGGTACTTAGGTCCATTTTTTTTAATGCAGGAATCGCAAAACTTATTGCTCCTGCTGTAATCAACCCTAGCGGGATAATCATTTTTTATAAGTGAGTTTATGTGACTCATTCCTATATTTCAAAGAATCCATCTGTATGTTATTTTTTTTGCTGTCTGGTGTTTGGGAGAAAGAGGTTGCTACATTTAAAATGGTTATGGTAATTAATACGCGGATCTTGCTTAAAGTCATTTGTTTTATATGTTAGTAATATTAAAAAAACATATTTATCCCTGCTCTCCGTAAATTGGAAAGTAGAGATAAAATGTACCGTTAAAGGAAATTATTCGTCATCTCAATGATCTTCTGACTGATCATGAATCTTAAAACCTCTCAAAAAATAGAGGAATATTGGAAAGACTAAAACTTCATACGTTGTATTCTAACAGCATTTAATATGGCGATCAGCGATACACCAACATCAGCAAAGACTGCTTCCCACATTGTAGCGATTCCGCCGGCCCCAAGTATCAATACAATGCCTTTTACCACAAATGCCAACGTGATATTTTGCCAAACAATCTTTTTTGTTACTTTACCAATATTGATGGCAATTGGAATTTTTGATGGTTTATCATCTTGGATAACAACATCGGCGGTTTCAATAGTAGCATCACTACCCAAGCCACCCATTGCGATCCCTACGTCACTTAGTGCAACCACAGGTGCATCATTGACACCGTCCCCCACAAAAGCTACTGTTTCATTTTTGGCTTTGATCTCTTTTACTTTGTTGACTTTATCTTCGGGCAATAGGTCTCCAAGTGCATTCTCTATACCTAACTGATCTGCAACATATTTCACTACTGTTGTTTTATCGCCACTTAACATGGTGACTTTAACATTTAGCTTGTGCAATTGTTCAATAGTTTTTTTCGAATCTTCTTTGATACTATCTGCAATCGTGATATACCCGACAAATAAACCACCAAAAGCAATGGCTATAGTAGTATAAACTATAGATGCCGGATCAATATCATAGTTGATACTAAACTTATCCATAAGTTTAAAGTTTCCAACCAAAAGTTCCTTACCATTGCTGGAAGCTCTCAACCCATGACCCGCTATTTCTTCTGTATCATGTAATGCAATGGAACTGTCGATTTCACCAACAAATTCGTGTATGGCAGTCGCCACAGGATGTGTACTGAGCCCTTCAATGGCATTTACAAGCTTAAGAATCTCCTCTCTATCAAATGTTGGATTGAGAACAACTTCCTGCACCTTAAAAACTCCTTCTGTCATTGTACCTGTTTTATCCATTACCACATTCTGAATCACTGCTATACTATCTAAAAAGTTACTTCCCTTAAATAATATACCATTGCGGCTCGCGGCACCGATTCCACCAAAATATCCCAATGGTATAGAAATTACCAAAGCACATGGACAGGAAATAACGAGGAATACCAAAGCCCGATAAAGCCAGTCATTAAAAATATAGGTGCTAACGACGAAATAGGGCACTAAGCAAATTGCTACGGCCATAAATACAACAATGGGGGTATATATTTTTGCAAATTTCCTGATAAACAATTCTGTTGGAGCTTTTTGGGAAGTTGCATTTTGTACCAGTTCCAAAATCTTACTAAGCTTACTATCTTGATATGCTGTCGTCACCTTGACTTGAATCACCGTATTCAAATTGATCATTCCTGCCAAGACAGATTCTCCTTTATTCTTGGTGTCGGGCTTACTTTCGCCGGTGAGGGCTGCAGTATTGAAGGAAGCATTATCTGTCAATAATTCACCGTCAAGACCTAATTTCTCTCCTGGTTTCAACTGAAGTATAGCGCCCAGCTGAGCTTCTTCAGCCTTAATCACTCTCGGCTTATTATCTTCTAAAATGGTTACTTCGTCGGGACGCTGATCCAATAAAGCTTTGATATTACGTTGTGCCCTAGACACGGCTAGTGTCTGAAATACTTCTCCCACAGCATAAAACAGCATAACAGCGACACCTTCGGGATACTCTTCGATAAAAAGCACCGATCGTAGCAATACTCATAAGTAGAAACTCGGAGAATATCTCTCCTTTCAGAATACTTAAAATAGCATCTTTAACAACGGAAAATCCCACGATTGCATAAGTAAGAAGATACCATATAAATCGAACAGAGCCTTCAAACCACTGCTGTGGAATCCAGTTATCAAATGAGATTGCCAGTAATAATAAGATCAAGGATAAAACAGGCGGAAGAAACATCTTGAAGATACTACTTTCTCCCTCTGCATGATTGTGTCCATCATCATTACTATGTCCATGATCATGCCCATCGTCTTGTCGATGCCCTTCTTTTAGCAGGTTTTGTGCTCCTGCATTCTTATACACTTTTTCCGTTTGCGTACAACAGACTTGTCTGCCTTGTGCATCGTATTTGTGTTTATGTTCCATAAATTTTCTTTAATTTAGTTTATAATATTTTGCATTTTAATAGCGCAAATGATTTCAGTGATGGTTCTTAATACGCTCTTTATATGGGGAACGATTGGATGCATCACAACGATAAAATTCTGATATTACATTTCATAATAAGTGTCGCTCTGCACTTTTACTGGTATTTCCTTTTCTCCAATCATTTCCAATAGATTAATCTCGATTGTCTGCGCCAATGCTGTCATCGGCGTATCTACAGGAGTATTCTCAAAAGGGTCTTGCATAATGATCGCTGTCTTTTCAATAGCGATAAACAGGGTCGGCATTAAAACAGTCATGACTATTTCAACAGTAAGCTGTGAATCATCTAATCCGAATGGCAGAATGGTCGCAAAAACATAAATTAGGGTATGTACCAGCAGACTGTAAGATCTTGGAAAAACGGTATTTTTTATACGTTCGCATTTACCCATACTATCACACAAACGAGCTATTGTTTCATTGAGTTGTACTTGTCTAAATTCTGTTATTATTTCCTCAGAAGACAGTTTTTTGATAGTTTCGGAATGCTTATCCAGCAAAGCATTAGGAATGTTTACAGCTCTGATTTGGTGGATATCGAGGTACGATTGAATCTTTCGTGAAAACTTTTCTTTACGTAAAGCTTGTCCCAAAGCATAAGTCCAGATAATTTGTATTTCCGCAAATTGCTTAACTTCCTCTTTCGAATTTTCGGGTACAAATTGAATAAACTGTCTGATTAGCGTTCTAGAGTCATTTACTATAGCACCCCAAATTGTTCTCGCTTCCCACCATCTTTCATAAGATTGTGCTGTTCTAAATGCCATTAATAAGGAAACAACTGTCCCTACCATAGCGGGAACACTAAGGGTAATGATACTTTTCTAAATATCGGATGCAAATCTAACAATCCCATGGTGACACCAAAGACACAGATCACCAAGAACTGAGATTTGATTTCATTTATAAAATACCAGATGGATATTTTTTTGTTTAATAACATAAAAACAATTTAATAAGTGAAAAAATATAGTCTGTTACTGACTAGATCAAGACTGGGAAACCAGCTACTAGTAATTGATCCCTCCATTTAAAATTTAATACAATTAGTACTGTCTTATTTTCCCAATCTATTCAAACAACCTCATTTATAGTGGTAAAATAGAAAAACTTATATCTAAGTTTTTCTATTTTACTACCAATATCAAAACTCACTTTTTTGTTTCAAACTTAATGTTCATGTCCTCCTGTATTACTCAACTTAGCATTGATAAAGAATGCACCTTTCGTAACGATCTTGGCATCTTTAGGAATTGTGGTCACTGGTGTGATCACCGTGTATCCCAGTTCTGAAATTCCTTTTGCTACTTCAATTTTTTCGAAATTCATTTTTGATTCCTGACCCTTATTTTCTGCGACATGATCGTGCTTTTCACCAGCTTGATGCGCATGCTCCTTTTCACTACTATAGTCATGATTTTTACCTTCCTGATGTGTGTGATTCGCTTGTTCATGATCACTTTCTTCGTGACCGGTTTCAGCTTCTTTATCCGTATGAACAAATACGTAAAACTTTCCATCGGCTTCCACTATGGCATCATTAGGTACTGTAGATGCCATAGTATTTGCTATACTGACCATACCTATTATGTTCATCCCATCAATCAGTCCTTTGCTGTTACCTACAATAGTACAATGGACAGCAATAGTTTTACTTTCACTCTCAAACGAAGAACCGATACTAAACACTTTAGCGCTATAATTGAGCTGCGGATTGTTGGTCACATTAAAATTGACCATTTGTCCAATCTTCATGTAAGGAAGATCTCTCTCAAAAATCTGTAAATCAAGATGTAACAAGCTATTATCTACAATCTCAACAACTGGTGAAGAGACATCAACATAGCTACCGATCTTCGCAAATTCATTGCTTATTGTTCCACTAACAGGACTTGTGACTACTAACGCTGCTCTTAAATTGCCGGCAGTAATACCAGAAGGATTAATACCCATCAACTGTATTTGTTTTTGCAGGGATGCTCTACGTACCAATAATGTACTGACCTCAGCTGTAGCAGACTGAAGATTTTTCAAAGCTCCAGCGTTACCTTGGTTTAGTTCCTTTTGACGCTGTAATTCCTGCTGTGCCAAAGTGATTCTGCTATCAATTGAAATATACTCTTCCTGTAATTGTATAAATTGTGGATTTTCAATGGTAGCAATTACTTGACCTTTGCGTACATAATCTCCCAATTGAACACGTAAGCTTTTAATAACACCACCATAAAGTGATGTTGCATTCGCTTTCTTATTATTTGGCACTCTCAACGCACCATTGGCCTTTATTGTAGCTGTAAGGTTTTATCTTCAACTATTCCAAGTGTAATTCCTACAGCTTTGATCTGATCCTGTGTGAGTGATGCTATAGTTGAAGATTCTTCATCGCCATGCCCTTCTTCTTTCGGTGCCTCAGGTTTCTTTACTTCTGACACCTTAGTACTGTCTGCTCCTTTTTGAGTTTTATCCCCACAACTATTAAGAAATGTGATGAGAATAGCTGTAGCTAATAATTTTCCTATGAATTTCATTGTTTCTTATTTGTTATCGTAGTAATTGAATTGAATAGCTGATTGATTGAACTGATTCAATACATCCAGGTAATTTTGGCGAATGCCTATCGCTTGATTAAAGAACTGCCCCAATTCAGCAAAACTGATCTCCCCTGTTCTGTAGCTCAGGCTAGCAGCATTGATTATTTCTTCAGATTGCCGCAACCCCATTGTTTCATAGAAATTTAACAGGGAAAGATTTTTCTCTATTTCAGCGATAGCAGATGTTCTTTGTGTTTGCAACTGTTGCGTTTGGTAGGAAAGCGTTTTTTCTTCGATTTCTTTTTCCGCAACAGCCACCTTTACTTTATTACGATATGCTCCAGTACCGAACACAGGAAAAGAAGCCATGACAGAAAATCCTGTATATGGATTTTTAGCTCCCCATAAACGTTGACTAAATATACGACCTGAAAACTCCGGTTTATTGGTGTTTTTCTGAATATTAATATTAGAAGCCGCAATATTTACATTTTGCTCCTGCACAGCCAGAAGGGGATGTAATCCACTATTTTCCGACAACTCTATATTAATTTTTTCAAGTGGCTGTGCTAGTGGCAACAACCATTCGTTTTGGTTTAAAAGCATCATGAGCTGCTGCTGTTGCACGGTCATTTCCTTTTTATTTTGAGCAATAAAAGCTTGCAGTTCCCGAAGCTTTGCTTCAGCTGCTATCTGATCCAATTTGGCAACATCACCGGTTCTAACCCGTACTTCTGTCGTTTTAAATAACAAAGAATAAATACTATCTAACCTTTGAAAAAGAATTTCTTTATCCTGCAAATACCAAAGTTGATAATAGACCGTTCTAACATCTCTTTTTATAGTCGTATTGAGCACATTCGTATTGAGCTCTGTAGATTTCAGTTGCTGTTTGAAATAATTTTTACGAGCCGCGTATAATCCTGGCCATGCAATACTTTGAGACACCCCAATTTTTAAAACACCAACTTTGTCAGATGGACGATAATCTTCATTTTCTGCAAATACGCCAGTTTTAGGAATATCGTTAGCTGTTTTTATATTTAATGAAGCACTACGTATCTGAGCCGTATTGACTTCCAATTGACGATTTCCAATCAATGCTGTTCTTACAGCATTATCAACGGTAATTCGTTGCTGTGCATAAACAGATGAAATGCTTCCTAACCCGAGTACAAAAATCAGTACTGAGGTTTTCATATTCTTTTTTCCTTTCATATTTAATTTCGAATTAAAAATGATATACAACAATGGCAATACAAATAATGTTAGAAAAGTAGCTGTGATCAATCCACCAATGACAACTGTTGCCAACGGTTTTTGAACCTCCGCACCAGCGCTTGTACTGATAGCCATCGGTAAAAAACCGAGAGAAGCCACCATCGCAGTCATCAATACGGGACGAAGCCTTGCGATAGTCCCTTCTTTAACCCGCTGAAAGACGTCCATCATACCTTCTTTTTCTAATTGATTGAAAGTGCCGATCAAGACGATACCATTAAGTACCGCGACACCAAACAGTGCAATAAAACCAATTCCGGCGCTGATACTAAATGGCATACCTCGCAACATCAAAGCAAAAACACCTCCGATAGCACTCATCGGAATTGCAGTAAAGATCAATGTTGCTTGTTTAAATGAATGAAAAGTGAAATACAGTAACATAAAAATAAGCATCAAGGATATCGGTACTGCAATCAGTAAACGATCACTTGCTTTCTTCAGGTTTTCAAATTGCCCACCATAAGTGAAATAATACCCAGGTGGCAGCTTAATTTTTACGGATAACTGCTGCTGTATTTCTTGGACTACACTTTGCACATCTCTACCCGAGACGTTAAATCCGATTACAATTCTACGTTTTCCTGCTTCACGACTTATTTGAGCTGGACCTAACTTGTAATTTATATTGGCTACTTGGGACAGTGGAATCTGTATATTTTTAGCTGTTGGAATCATCAGATTGCTTACATCTTCAATATTACCTCTATTTGCACTGTCGAGTCTAACAACCAAGTCAAAACGTCTTTCGTTTTCATATACTTGTCCAGCACTCTTTCCTGCAAAAGCAGTGCTGACCACATCGTTTACATCTTGTATGGTCAGTCCGTAATTTGCGATTCTTGTACGATCATATTCAATGTTGATCTGAGGAAGACCACCTACACGCTCCACTTGTGGAGAAGTCGCCCCCTGCACACTTTGAATCACGGTACTTACCTGTTGCGCATATGAGGCTAGTGTATCGATATTTTCGCCAAATATTTTGACCGCAACATCTTGTCTTATTCCTGTCATCAACTCATTGAAACGCATTTGAATGGGTTGATTCTTTTCAAAAAACACCCCTGGGATAACTTCAAGTTTTTCCATGATGCGTCCGCCAATTCAGGATATGTTCTTTTAGATTTCCATTCACTTTGCGGCTTCAGTACAACCATTAGATCGGTTGCCTCTGGCGGCATAGGATCGGTGGGTACTTCGGCAGCACCTGTTTTTCCCACCACCATTTTGACTTCATCAAACTGCTTAATTATACGGGATGCCTGCATGGAAGTTTCTATACTTTGATTCAATGAACTTCCCTGCGGGAGTATACAGTGAAAAGCATAATCACCTTCTTGTAGTTGCGGTATAAATTCCCCCCCCATTCTACTGAAGGCAACAAGTGAAAGCACAAATAATCCTATTGCAGATCCCACTATTAGATACTTGATTCTGATTGCTTTCTGTAACAATGGTTGATATAACCTTTGTAACATATCCATCATTTTATCACTAAATGTTTTTTTGTGATTTGGTTTTTTTGAAAGAATTAAAGCACACATCATTGGAATGTATGTTAAAGAAGTATCAATGCTCCAAAAATTGCAAAACCAACTGTTTGCGCCATTGGGCGAAACATTTTACCTTCTACTCCGACCAAAGTAAGAATGGGAATGTATACGATCAAGATAATAATCTCTCCAAAAGCTGCACTAGTTCGTATTTTAGATGCTGATAAAAAACCTCATCATCCATTTCGTTTTGCGTGAGCTTATTCACCGACTTCTAAGTCCTAGATGATGCATGGTTGCTTCAACCACAATGACGGCTCCATCGACAATAAGTCCAAAATCTATCGCGCCCAAACTCATTAGATTGGCACTTACACCAAAAACATTCATCATTCCTAATGCAAATAACAACGCGAGTGGAATAGCAGAAGCCACAATTAATCCTGCGCGGAAATTACCAAGGAATAGTACCAGTACAAAAATTACGATCAATGCACCTTCAATCAAATTCTTCTCGACAGTGCTGATGGCACGACCTACCAAATCAGTTCGATCCAAATACGGTTCAATCGTGACATCATCAGGTAGCGATTTTTGGATCGTGGGAAGCTTTTCCTTTATACGTTTAACAACCTCATTACTATTTTCGCCCTTCAACATCATCACCACACCTCCTACAGCATCTACTTCACCGTTGTAAGTCAGCGCACCGTAACGCACGGCACTGCCAAATCTAACATCAGCCACATCACGCACATATATAGGTACGGCGCCCGAGCTCTTGACGACAATTTGCTTAACATCGTCTAATGAAGTGACCAAACCTATTCCTCTAATGAAATATGCATTTGGTTTTTTATCAATGTATGCACCACCTGTATTTTGATTATTCTTTTCCAGTGCTGTGAAAATTTCGGGAATACTAACTCCCATGGCTTTCAGTTTGTCTGGATTAACGGCCACTTCGTATTGTTTTAATTGCCCTCCGAAGCTATTTACTTCAGCAATGCCTGGAGTACCATATAACTGTCTAGCGACGATCCAATCCTGCATCGTACGCAGGTCTTTTGCATTGTATTTTTTTTCACTTCCTTTTTTAGGATGAATGATATATTGATAAACCTCTCCTAGTCCAGTACTTACGGGTGCCATTTCTGGACTTCCAATACCCGGAGGAATTTTATCAACAGCTTCTTTTAATCGTTCATTGATAAGCTGTCTTGCAAAATAGATATCGACATCCTCTTCAAAAACGACCGTAATTACTGAAAGACCAAATCTGGAAATACTACGTATTTCTTCTATTTTTGGAACTGTAGCGATACTTTGTTCTATAGGAAATGTGACTAGCTGTTCGACTTCCTGTCCTGCCAATGTCGGGCAGGAGGTAAATATCTGAACCTGATTGTTTGTAATGTCAGGAACAGCATCTATGGGTAATTTTGTTGCGCTCCACGCTCCCCATATGATAAGCAACAAAGTCATTATACCTACAATGATCTTGTTCTTGATACTAAATTTAATAATACGATCTAACACAATGTATTTAGTTATTTTAACGCTTAATAAAATAATTAATCCTTTTCCTAGGATGGGAAAATTGAAAGATCAATCCAAAGCACAGCTTTAGAATTCAGCAAATCGCTATGCGATTTTGGGTGAATACATACATTACACCATACGCTTTTACACATATAGTACACAGTGGTCTGAAATAATCTAAAAAAAATTAAGCGTTAAATTTTGGCGGTTGCCATATGCTTCCTGAGAAACCGGAAACAACGAAATAGTTACCTATAATGATTTTTTTAACTTTAAATTCTTGTATAGGAATAACAAATTGTGGTAAGTCAAATTTAAATGTAGTTATAGTAATACCACAACATGAACATTGACAAAAAGGAGCACAATAATCATCTCGATCTTCATCATGACTGTGTTGTGCTTCTTGAGAAGAATTATTTGAGGTTTTACAACTATTACTTGCATCACTGCACGGAACACTAAAAAGTGCTGCAATGTAAATTAGTAATATAGTTGCTATCCATCTCATTATGTTATCAAATGTAGAAAATATTTTCATGCAATAGTATTGCATAAAAATATTTTTTTAAAATTTATGATCCATTTATTACAGAATTGCAATACCCACTTTACTTTTGATAAGATTAATATCCTATCCGCCATAGATAGCAATACCTTTTTCTTGTAACACATATCCCTTCCATGCCATGAGGATATAATTTTCAGAAACCCAATTGCCTTCACCTTTTTTTCCAATACAATACCTTTATTGGAATTAGGTAAAAAAACTTCAGCTTTAGCATTGTCCGAACTAAAGTACACATAGGCTTTTTTACCGTCAGTTCTTGTTCCTTCTTTTAAGGGGTTTAAGGTAGTTTTTAAAGTCGCTAATGTAATACATCTCTGTTCCAACTCAGAATATGATTTTCCCTCTTCAAACAAACAAGCATCTTTTTGTTCTGCACAATCACTTTTTACCAAAGGCATAGTGGAAGTAAAATTCAAATGCTTTATATCTTTGAAAGCTGTACCTTCAGCATTCATATCGCCATATCCTTCTATCAAAGTATCCTTGCTTACTTTAAATGCAACTTGTCTAACAGACTCCATTCCTTCTGATTGAAATGTATAATCTGCAAGTAATATATCTCCTTCCAATTTTCCAATGAAAGTTCCGATATTTTTATCTTTCTCTGCAAATGCATAAGTTAAGTTTCCTTTACATATTGCTCCTATTTCGGTAAATTCCATAGAAATATGATTTTTACCATCATCATAAACATAACACGCCGGTTCTGAGAAAGTAACAGTCTTATTTGTCAATTCTTGGACAGCTGTGTTAACACTTTCAGTTTTAGAATCTCTATTTCGGCAACTGATCATCGTCAAAAGGACAAATGATACTGCGATTATTTTTTTCATATTTTCTGATATTAAAGTTATTAACAGATTTCTTAAAATAATTATAATTTCTAAAAACCCCAGCTCATGAAATAACAACTGTTTAGTCAATTAAACATAAAAGCAGTACAGTTTTTTTAAAACCTGTACTGCTTTTAATTACTTAATAACCGTTAAATAGACCTGTTGCTTTCCTGCTCCTAGTTTTACGTTCGGAAATTGTCTATCATAGTCAATTGTAATATCTCCCTTTTCGACTTTTCCATTACCGTCTGAATCCCATTTGACGGTAACATAATATTTGACTCCTTCATGGGCGGCTATAGCAGGTTTTATATGTGATTTATGATCTTTTGGTAAAACAAAGTCAATCGTAAAAGGAACTCCAGATTGTTGAATATTTTTTTCTTCTAGTAGTGTCGCAGGGACATCAGCTATATTCTCTGCAACAGCATACAACTGTACTTTACCTTCTGGATTTTTTATATTTAACGGTGTTGAACCAATAAATTCCACCGTTAGGGAATCACCCGTTTTAGTATCATCGCTTCCTTTGTTCGCAGATGTACAGCTTGCGAAGATAGACAAAGGGAAAGCTGCCATAAAAATCATGCTTTTCATATATCACTTTATTTAAACACTGCTACATTAAACTCTCAACATGATAATTGAAAGACCAACAGTGTATGTATTTCTACAGCTCTACACCCAAATATTATACCAAATACCTTAAACATTCTTAACAAATAAACATTATCATTAATTTACAACATCCCTTTTTAAATTAATCTTCTGATTAGGTTTTAATTGCAGTTGTAAATATATTTACCGTTAACTTCCTTGATCAATTTTGCGTCTTTAAGTGCAGTTGCACTTAAAAGCTGAATAGTCTGATGCTCTAAAGATCTTAAAACAACAGATTCAACCTGCTTATTTTTCCATATCAATTCGTGAATCAAAATGTTTCCTCTAGCTTTCAATCCTTTAATTTTACCATCTTTCCAATTATCTGGCAATGCTGGCAATAACTCGATCATATTATTCTGTGATTGTACGATCATTTCACTAACAGCGGCAACATAACCTAAGTTACCATCAATCTGAAATGGTGGATGTGCGCAAAGCAGATTCGCGTATACCCCACCGCCGTTATCGTAATCTATCCCTTCACCTCCTACGAGATTAATAAAATTTTTCAAGATCAGGTAAGCATGATTACCATCTTGTAACCTAGCCCAAAATGCTACTTTCCAAGCCATAGACCATCCTGTAGATTCATCTCCTCGCGCATTTAGTGTTACTTTTGCCGCATTAGCTAATTCTGGAGTTTCCCATTTAGATATTTGTCGTCCTGGATATAGGCCAAACAAATGAGAAACATGTCTATGCTTATCATTAGGATCATCACGGTCGGTTTCCCACTCTTGCAACTGCCCCCATTTTCCAATTTTTGGTTTTAATAATGCATTGCGAAGTGTTTCGATATGCTTGCCATATGCTTTATCAATTTGTAAAATTTGACAGGCCTCAACATAATTCGTAAAAAGGTCGAAAATGATCTGATGATCGTAACTCACAGCATCTTCGGTAGGTCCGTGTTCAGGTGACCAGCCCATGGGGGCCACTACAGTTCCATCATCACGACGAACAAGTCTATCATCCCAAAATTGACATATTTCCTTTAATATTGGATAAGCAAAATCTCTTAAATACGCTTTGTCACGATTAAATGCATAGTGTTCCCAAAGTGCCTGCGCGTACCATGCACTGCCTGGTGTATTCCAGGAGAAGCTTTCTCCTCCAAAATATTATTTTCAGTACGAACCGTCCAACCGCGAACACCTGGAAATTCTTTTTGTGTATTTTCCTTCTTTACTTCGCGCATACTATTGATGTAATCCAGATATGGCCATGCAGATTCGCTTAGATTTGCAACCTCAGCAGGCCAATAGTTCATTTGCACATTGATATTGGAATGGTAATCTGATCGCCATGGAGGGGTATTACTATTATTCCATAATCCCTGTAAATTGGCGGGTAATCCGCCCTTACGAGAAGAGCTTATAAGCAGGTAGCGCCCATACTGATAGATCAGAGATTCTAGCGCAGGTGATGGCTTTTGCTTATAGTGCTGCAGCAGTTTTTTTGTCGTTAGCTCCTGCGATAAATCTTCAGTCCCCAATTGTAACTGTACTCGAGCGAAAAGTGATGGATAATCTTTTAAGTGTCTAGTTAGTAATTGATCAAAATGATATTTAGCAGCCTCTTGAATATATCTCTTGTTCGCTTCTAATGGCTTTTCATTTGCTTTCCAATTCGTAGACCGAGTATTGGCATAATCTGTTGCCGCACTCAAAAGTATAACTATTTTATCTGCCGATTGAACCTGGATAAATATTTCGCCATCCTCTCCTTTTGTCTCCAAAACCTCTCCCCCTTCCGTTTTTACGTGGAGGCGTGCAGCATATTCCATACCATTCGAAAGTACACCGCTGAACACCAAATCGCCTGCTATCGATTTTGTTAGTTTGCCGTGACTATCTTTAAGTCTGATGGTTGCATTTAATGATTTTTTATTTTCATTTGTGTATTCCATTACCATCACCTGGTCCGGATTACTGGCGAAGTATCTGCGACTTCTTTTTTGATTACCTTGATTGTATGTGATATGGTGTAAGGCCTGATCTAAATCTAATTTTCGGCTATAGTTTGAGAAAGGTTTTGCTCCAACCTGTCCAAATTCAATAAACACCTCACCAAAAGCCTGATATTCCCCGGTTTCCTGTTCGTTACCGGTCCATAAACTGTTCTCATTAAATTGAATATGTTCCTTATTCACTCCTCCAAATATCATGGCACCAATACGACCATTTCCAATCGGATAAGCTTCAGTCATCCAATCCTTAGCAGGTTGATCATCCCATAGAAAATACTGCTGACCATAAACATTCGTTTTTACAAAAAATATCAATACTAGAATGAATATATATGCTCTTTGTGATTTTAACATAAAAAATAGATTTATTGGGCTAGGCCCAAGGGTGAAAAAACAATGTAAATCGCTATCATCACTAAAATTAGGATGGTACCGACCAAATGCCTTCCTTTCCAATAGGAAGTACGATCCAATCCTGAAAATTCAAATTGAAAAGTGGATTTATAATGAGGTTGTGTTAATTTACTGCCTATCCAGATAATAATTGCTATAATGACAAATAATAAGGCAAATAAATGCAAATAATGCAGGTCTAGTTTCCAAATAAACACAAGGGTAAAATAGCTGATCATATATAAAAACAGTCCCAGTTGAGCCATCGCTGGAGTTACCCTTTGGGATAAAATACCCATCATCATGATTGTAAAAATAGGCATATTAAAAAGTCCTGAAACCGTCTGCAAATACGTATAGAAACCATCATGTGCAAAAAGGATAAAAGGTGCAATAAACATGGCTGACAAAGAAATGATGAGTTCAAAATATTTGCCTTTTTTTACGAGCTGGCTTTCCGACACGATGATATTACATTGCTCCAGATAAGGTTTATAGATATTAAATATAAATAAACTACCGCAACTTTGTAATCCCGCAGTGTATGTCGTCATAGCGGCACCAAAAACAAGTGCCAGTGAAAAACCAACAAGAATATCAGGGAAAATATGAACAATCAGATTAGGAAATACAGATGCCGAGGGCTCAACTTTTGGCAATAGATGTATGGCTAGAAGTCCTGGAAGATTAATAAGCAAGGGCATCAATAATTTGCCCCCTGCGGCCAGTGTCATTCCTTTCTGTGCTTCCTTTAAATTTTTTGCACTTAAAGTTTGTTGCGCGATGTATGGCTCCATACCCCAGTAGTAGAAATTGATCAGTAACATGCCGGTAAAGAGCGTAGAAAAAGGTACCGCATCGTGTTTATCTCCCACAGCATTCAAGTGCTCTGTTTTATTAAGAAATACTTGCTGAACTCCTTCCCATATGTTTCCACTGCCCAGATACCAGAATGCATATACTGGAATTATCAGAGCAAGTAAAAACAGTCCCAAACCTAAACTGACATCAGATAAAGAAATTAATTTCAATCCACCTAATATGCTATAAAGCTACCGATAATTCCTAAAGCCCAGACAAGTACCCAGATACTTTGCCAATAACTAATCTGAAAATAGGCAGGTACATCAAACATGATGGCCAAACTTAACGCCCCTCCATACAAAACTGGAGGTAACAAATTCACGATGTAGCCAACAAGGATAAGTACGGAAACGATTAACTTAGTCTTCGCATTAAATCTCAGGGATAGAAAATCGGGTATGGTTCGAAAACCATGTTTGAAATAAATCGGTAACAGAAACTCCGAAACGACTAACATGGCGACCACCGAACTCACCCCCCATCCAATAACAGATAAGTTGTTTATATAAACAGATTCGTTTTCACCAATAAATTGATTTGCACTTAGGTTGGTCAACAGAAGTGCAGATCCAACCATCCAGAAGCTATTACTTTTACCGGCTAGAAAAAAACCGCTTAATGTAGTCGTATAATACGATTTATACTTTAACAGAGACCATAATGCTACTAAAACCGTAAAAAAGCAAAAACTTGCAACTATCATATCAATTTGTCTACCTTATCTGTTAAAGTGATTTTCGATCTACCAGCTCAGTCGGTACAATCATTTTTACAGGGACCCGCTGTGAAACAAATTTTGCAGCTTCTTGACCTATCGTATGAAAACTGGTGGAAAATGTTGTAATCCCCCCGCTTATGATTTCTTTGATGACATCATCATTATGAGAAAGAATCCCCAGGTCCTTTCCTAATCTCCATTTTTTTGCAAATATCTTTCAGCATCAGGTACAGTTCTGGATTGTGAATCGTAAAATAAAGCGTATCCTTTTCTAAATTACCGGGCTTATATTGTTTTTCAATATGCCCCTTTATTTGATACTTATCCAAAAATTTCAGAAATGCATTTTTGATTTCATTGGGTTCTGCTGTGTTTTCTCTAAAATAAAAGATAATTTCTCTATACTTTTTTATTTTAGGATACAGCTGTTCAAAAACTTTATAAGTAGAGTTCTCAAATTCTTGAGCTATGTACGAATACTCGTCGCCTAAATCCAATAAACGATCAATAATTAAAAGCTTTGAAGGAGATATGGATCTTAATAGCTGGACCGAAGCTTTATTTTCAATAGGAGCTACAATGTAAACCGTATATTTTCCCTGGATACGATTAAAAATATCTTCAAAAGTCTCCATATTATTATGGTGGAAAAATAAATCGACGGATACTTCTTCTGGAAGATTTGAACGCAATTCCGATACTAACGTATCTTGAAATGTATCATAAGCATACAACACGACAGCCACTTTTTGTTTCATCTGGGTGTTATTACTTACGACAAAATATCCTTTTCTATTTTTAGACTCAACAACTCCATGCGCTATAAGATCCCGGTATGCCTTTGAAAAAGTTTCTCTGGCATATCCGAGGTAATGTATCATATTATTGACTGATGGAAGACTGGAATGCACTTCTAGCTCATTTGCATCGATAGCATCCAGCACACCTTGAACAATACACTCGTGTTTAGAAAGTGTATTTAATGATTCTAACCGTTTTATCCGCGCGATTAAAGTTGCACTATTTTCTTCTTTGGATATTTTCATATATAAATACTAAATAGGAGTTAAAGGCTGATTCTAAAAAGTTTACCGCCTCCTTCATTAAATGCAATTGGCAAATCAGATTTTATGTTCTGCTTTGTTTTGGTAAATAATTCTTCTGCTACATACTGTTGCGCAGGATTCAAACCTAAAGGTGTGAAATCCACAGCAACATGTTGCTTTTCATTGCTAAAATTAAAAATAGCAACATAAAGATACTTACCCGATTTCTTAAAATAGCATTGGTTTGCAGATTTTCCCTCCACAAATCCAGCTGGTCTAAAACTTTTACCATCTGCTATGACTTTTAATATTTCTGAATCTTGGAGATAAACATTCATGTTTTTTGCCAATTTTCTTTCTTCGACAAATCATCACCAAGGATAATCGTACCTGCAACAATACCTGAAAGTAATCTTGCCTTGTTTACATTTTCCGGTTCGTCATGAAAGACCAGGTGATCAGCATCAATAAAATCATACAGATATGTTTGCCACCAACCGTAGCTCACACTATTCAGGGTATATTCAGTCTGGTCGAGCGTTTTCCATGCATCGCATGCTATGCGTCTCATATGAGCAAATTGATTCGTTGCTAATGATGGAGAGATCGCCGCATAAATGAGCATTTTGCCTTTCAAGACATCTATCAGATGTTTCATTCCAACAGCATAAGCTTGCATTCCCGTAGACGTATTTTTATCATAAAACCCTGTCGACTCAATAGCAGCATGTGACAAGAAGTCTATTTTAATCATCTTGAACCCGCACGCAACCAGTTTACCCAATATGACATCCATACGTGCCAATGTACCCGGATGCGTAGGATCCAAAGCACGTCCACCATCCAAGTTGTGATAGCCACTTTTCGTTTTGGTCCACATATCACCAAATTTATAAGAACTTCCCTCCGCTGTTCGGTTAGGTCCACTGCCATGTCCCCAATCGGTAAAAGGAGCCCAGTATACACCTGGTTTAAGACCCAAAGAGTCACAATAATGTACAAATTTTTCAAGTTGACTATAATCTCCCGACATACCTCCTGGTGTCATATTGTCCCAAAAAGAATCTAAATCAATAAAAGCATCACCGTCTGCATTGCGAAAATGAGGAATATCATTTTCAAAATATTGTGCAGTAGCGGTAGCATTCTGAAAATTAATTTTTTCCTGAATCACGCCCCAACTGTTCCAACCAACAGGCGTAGCAGCTGTCCACTGCTGTACATAAGGTGTTTGTAGTTGGCGATGGATCTTTGCATAATCCTCCATTCCAACACGCCAATCTTTTACATAAGAAATCAAATACTTCGGCGAATAATACGATTGCCTTTTATAAACCCGTGTCCCATAGAATCTCGGGTAATATTAACATCCGTAAATCCTGTTCTAATTGCAAGAAAATCATAATTATTTTGATTTCCTCCAATGGATATACCCGATTTCCAGACAGACTGGTCTAAGGAACCGATAACCAATCCATGATTACTATTCTTATCATAAACAACACCCACTTCAGCGCTTACTTTATTTGTTTTTGAAAGGGACTCATTTTCATAAGAAATAAAAGTATCATTATCAAAAGGTACAGCAACTTGATATAATGCTTTACCAAGTCCACTTATATTCGCCTGCATATATAAAGGAGACATATCATTACTTGCTATGTTTTTTCCGTTAATTTCCAATTGAACTAAAATAATCGGTTTCTGGTCGTATAGAAAAAATGTTGCTTCATCTCTATACCGGAATTAGTTTTTGAAGATACCGTATACTGTTTCCCTTTTCCTAAAGCATCAGCAACAACTTGTTCACTTATTTTTGAAACTCCGTTCAGATTTTCAGAACTGACACGCGTGCCATCTGAAAGAACTGCATAAGAAACAGCATCTTTTATAATCAAATTATTATTTTGGGACACACTATATTTCCCTGTTCCTCGGTCGTATTTAAATACCAGTTCATTTTTTTTTACTTCAAATATTTGAGCCTGTACCTGAAGCGAAGTGGCGAGTATTAAAAATATTCCTAAAATTTTTTTCATAATTTATATCATCTATTATTGTAATGTGATTTGAAAAGCATCAATTTTCATATAATGATCAGGTTGAAAATTAAGCAGCATTCCCATATTGACCGTTACTTTCTCTTTAATATCAAAATAAATCCCATCAGATTTCACTTCTGTATACAATAGTGCATCATTAATCTGTTCCCAATCGGGGATAGTTTTATTCGATTTACTGATGACCAGATATGCAGGAGGTTGATCATAATTTGTTGCTGACAAAGTACAGAAAAATCTGTATTTTCCAGGAAGAAGTGTAACCTGTTGTTCAATTTTACCATTTACAATAGCAGGAGCTCCCCATCCAGCTTCCACATTGACTACTCCCCCATCATCAGAAGCAAAACCACCAAAACCATTGTGATTTTTCATACTTGAATTTGTTATCCAGTCATTCAGCGTACCCCATCGGTTTCCATCATAAGCAACAGATGTAAAAGGTTTCTTAAAGTTTTTTAAATACCAGGCCGTAATATCTCCCTTGGGTATTAACTTCGTCGGCTGTACCACGAAAGTATCGATCGCATTACTATCTGGTCTAAAAATAGTCTGATAAGACAGTTCACTATATAGTGCGTAATGAGAAAGAAGTATTTGTGCATTCTGGGATTTTGTTTTCACTAAAGTATCGATCATCTTTCCATCATCTTTTTTGTACTTGATACGCATAGCGTCAGCTCCCATAGTAGCGGCAACATCCTGTGTTACCAATTGCAACTGCTGACCTGCAACAAAATTTTGTTGCACTACAGAACGCTGAAATAATCCTTCACGATATCGCTCGCCATAGATTGATCCTACCAGATTTGTAGGTATTGATAATCTTCCTTGAGGATCTAATGTTCTGACTTCAAAATTCATCGGTCCTTCAGGCAGGTTTTCGATCAAGCAACGAACGGTATCATTTGCGTTCTTCAGTTGAACCGGAAATCGCATGGAGTCTTGTTTACTGTTCCAATAGACACGGATTTCGGAGATTCCTGTACTCACCCGAAAAACACCCTCAATCTGTACCCTATATTTACCTGATCGGACTTTAATGGAATCTAATTTCGCAGGATAAATTTGCTCTTGGCCATTTGTGTACTTGGTAAAATCATCCATTTTAGAACAGGATGCCAACATCCAAGCCCCGAATAAGGATAGTACGAATATATATAGTTTCATATTCTTTATTTTTTTTAATTATCAATAAACACCCCAGACCTGTACTTGAGCGATCTGCATAAAATAACTGCCTCTCCAATTGCGAAGATTTCTAATCCGTAAATATTTATATTTAGGTGAGTCTTCTGGAAGGTCAAATGACCAGCCGCTATACCATAGACTTCATCTGCATTGGTATTTGTGCCTGATGGTGTTCCAGAAGGTTTTCGAACTGTGCAAGTTGCCAATTTGGTCCAGGACTCCCAAGAACCATCTAAATTTGGATTATTACTTGCCCAAACTTCAAAATCACGGAGATTCCCCTTATCATAGAATCCGTTCTCTCTCCTCGGGAACACGACAATCCGACTCATCTTTGCTTCTTTTCCGACCGAGAAAGTTAAAGACTGCGGAGTACCGGCACTTTCTACTGTATAAAGAGAAGGCCATCTTGAAGGATTCATATTACCATCCCACATACTTTCAACTGTACCATATAAAATTTGAGCATCACCCGGCAAGCGCAATGAACTGAACTGCTGACGATCAAAAAGATTTTCTTCCAGCGGTTTCAATGTTTTATACAGCGTATCTGATGTATTGAGCCATCGGTCACGAATGTAAAATGCGAATTTCATTTCCTTCGATTTTAATCCGCGTATATTGTAAAGTATAACTGAATCTTGACTATAATAATTATCCAAAGGAAGGAACTCCCCATTATTTAGAGAATCCACCATGGGAACAATAACAATATTTCCTTTTTCCTTATTGATAGATGTGATGCGAACACCACCAAATGTTTCGACAACCTTTAACTGACCGTATACGAGATCAAAAATTGGCGTTTTTGGTTCAACGGTAACGTCAATGGGGTCAGATGCAATTTCAGCTTTACTGACAGCATATAGTTTAACAACATGCTTCTGTGTATCGGGAAATCCATCAATAAGAATTTCATTTTTGTACTGCGATGATTTAACGACGCGGTTTTCGCCATTGGCCATTTGATAAGTTGCCTTGACATAAAGCAAATTATCGCTTTCTGGTAAAGAATAACGAATCGTGGCATTACCAAAACCGTTGGTCACGGATACGTTTGTGATAACACCCGGTTTAGCTTGATCATCTTCCAGCAGGTTCCAACCTTTTTCCTCTTTACAGCCACTTACAGCAAATAGTAAGGCTATCAAGAGCACTATATTTTTGACATATATTAAATTTTTCATAATTTCTTCAGATTTAAGATCATACTACCATCCTGGATTTTGTACTAAATTGGGATTAACAAGCAGGTTATTTTCGCGGATTGGCCAGAAATAATCACGCGGTGCCACAAAACGCTGCTGAAAGAAAGTGAGTTCTTTATAGAACAATTCGGGATGGTCCTTATCTTGGTTTCTATCCCAGCCGGTTATATTCTTATTCAGTTCCTGCGCCGCTAGCTTCCATCTTTTTAAATCCCAATACCGTGAGCCCTCAAAGCTCATCTCTATATTTCGTTCGCGTTGGATGATCAGTCGCAAACCGTCTTTTGTATTTGGTTTATTACTATTAAATGAATATTGACTCCAAGATTCTTTAACACCTTTCAATCCCGCTCTAGCTCGAATTTTATCCAAATACAAAAAAACATCTTCAGCAGGACCCTGACTTTCATTCAAAGCCTCTGCATACATCAGATAAAGGTCTGCCAGTCTTAATATTGGCCAAGGGTATTCCTCTATATGGGAGCTGTTGCCATCCTTAAAAGCAAATTTCCAGTTAACAAGTTTCTTTGGGTAGTATGTCGTGATCGGGATGGAAATCCCACTTCCAAATAACCCTAAGCGTAGTTGAGTTGTCCATGTATTTTCGTCACTACGGCTCGGACTATTTTCCATAAACCATACGCCTCCATCAAATCCAACATTTGCATAAAAGCGATTTTCACGGTCAAAGTGCAGACGTGCCGTCTGGTAATTTTCAATATTATTGAACCGTTCACTATGGTTACCTCTCCGAAGCTGATTTTTATTAGAAAAATCTAAGGTTTTATCCTCTTCTATAGGCACACCATTACTCGTATAAAACTGTTCAATTATTTTTATTGTAGGTGCTAAAGTACCATGAACACTATTATTTCCAGAATTATTAGGATCAATATGTGCCATTGAAGAATACTGCATCTGCCAAGCACGAGAAGTTGGATTAGCCCAAATGGTTTCTTTATTCCATTTTTCAGTCACAGCATTTCTGATGCTCATCTGCGTTATTGTGGTATCTGACAAAGGGAATACCGTTCCTGGAAATTTATACAAACCGATTCCTAAACTCTCACAGGCTACAATTGCTTCTTTTGCTGCCTGTGCTGCCTTTTGCCATTTCTCGATTTGAAAACTCTGATTAAAAAATAGACTGCCATCGACATTTCTAAAATTGGCAAAATCTTTATTACCGTTAAATAAAGGGCTAGCCGCATACAAAAGTACCTTGGCTTTTATTCCCATAGCAATAGGTTTGGTAATACGACCTAAATCAGTAACAGGCGATTGTACGGTATTGGGAAGCTTGACTATAGCATCATCCAATACTTTAACAATATAATCAACAACTTCATCGATCGATTGACGTTTTACTTTAGCAGCTTCTATAGACGTGTTTACATCTAAGTTGACATCCATAATCGGAAATGGGCCATAATGGCGCATCAACATAAAATGATAATAAGCTTTTAGGAACAAGGCCTCTCCCTCCCAGGTCGTTCTTTCATCTTGGGTTAAGTCCCGTACCTTTTCCGGATTGCGTATGTTTTCCAAAAAAATATTACAGTCACGAATCCCATTAAACATTGCGCCATCCCAATAATTGACATAGGGGTTCGTGACATTCTGGTTACCTCTGGCAATATTCCAGTTCGTCCCATCAATACTGAGCGTCGGATAGTCTAACCAAAACTCATCTCCAGCCATATAAGCCGGGTTACGCGTCGGATCACCATCCTGAGGCAAATAAGAATAACAGGTTGCTAAATATTTAATGGCCTCACTTCGCATCGTAAAAGCATTATCAATAGTTACAACGTTGTCGGGTACAACATCTAAATAACTACAAGATTGAAGAAACAATACCCCTGACACAATCACTGATTTTAATATAGTTAACTTTTTCATGATACATTTCTTTTTTAAAATCCAATATTAATACCCACATTATAAACTGCTTGCACTGGGTATCCTAAGCCCTCACCACCCATTTCCGGATCCCACATTTTAAATTTGCTCCATACTGCGAGATTCATCGCATTGACATAAAAGCGAACATTTGACATCTTTAGTCTGGTCAGAAACTTATCCGATACATTATAACCCAGCTCAACAGATTTTAGGCGCAGAAAAGCACCATTGCGCATCCACCATGTTGAAAACTGATTGTTGTTATTATTAAAACCATCCGTCAACCGAGGCCAGAATGCACGAGTATCTTGATTGTCCTCGGACCAGTAACTGTTCGCCACTTCTTGTAACAGTCCATTTTGATAAGGCCCATTTATGGCAAATGGTGTTATGTTACCCGGATCAATAAAAAATGAAGACCGTGCCGAACCCTGTAAAAATGCACTTACATCAAATCCTTTAAAACCAACTGAAAATCCCATACCATAGATGATTTCCGGGTCGGTAGGATAACCAATTGGCACTTTATCCAGATCTGTTATTTTACCATCGCCATTTACATCTCTGTATTTGATATCACCTCCCATTGTTCTAAAAGCACCACCAAAGTTTTGCAATGGCGAATTTTCGGCTTCCATATCGTCAACAAATAGTCTTTCTGCAATTAATCCATATCCCTGCTTTATCGGAAGTCCTAAATGTGTGAGGTAACTGAGATTATCAGGATAATTAGGCTCTTCATTGACCAATAATTTGTTAGTGGCATAGGTCATATTTGCCCTTAACTGTGTCCACCACGTGTTTTCAAAAGATTTATTGTAATCTAATGCCAGATCAAATCCCCTACTTTGCACTTTACCTAGGTTGGCATGGATATTTGCCTGAAAACCAGTAGTCGAAGGAATATTAGAGCGCACCATTAAAATATTAGTCCGTTTTGAATCATAATAATCAAACACGACACCTAAACCGTTTTTTAAGTTCAGATCAAATCCGGCATCAAATGTTGTTGCTTTTTCCCAGGTAATATCACGATTCTCGTAACGCGATATAGAATAGCCTGGTCTAGAATAATCCCAGTTGTTTCCCCATGAAAATCCCTTACCGCTATTGTTTGGATTGACCTGAGACAGGTAAAAGAACCGGTCATTTTCATCTCCAATCTGATCATTACCAACCAAACCATATGTGGCCCTAAATTTCAATCTCGAGACAGAAGAAGTCATAAAATCAAACATTTTTTCTTCATGCAGATTCCAACCTACACCAAATGATGGAAAAAATCCAAACCGATGATCTTTGGAAAAACGCTCCGATCCGTTATAACCGAAATTAAACTCGAAAAGGTATTTATTCTTAAAGGCGTATGTACACGTCCCGATACGCCAAGGTTTCGTGCGGGCAAAGAAGCTTGCAGATCTCCTCCATTTGCTGTTTGATAATTCCGAATAATACCTATCAACATCCCGGTTAGATCATGATCTTCACCTATCGTACGGTTATAGTTAAGAGCAAACTCTCCATAGGTAGTCGTATTCAATATTTTATTACCTTGATTATAATCTAAATATTCTGTCCCTTCATTTTCATTCAGCAGACTTAATATCGAATTATCAGTTCCCGGTATCTTGACTAAATTATAGTAAAACGGTTTGAAACTTCTCATAACGGAGAAATAAGAGTAGCGTTGCGTGTAAGCCATTAATCTCGCGGACAAACCTTTTGTCAGAAAGTCAAAGTTTTGCTTTAGTTCAAGTTGTACATTAACAGTTGAACTATTGTACTCCTGAAAACCATTTACCATATTAGCATATGGGTTATTATACAAGGTCTTAGTTGTTGGAATATAATTATTACCAAATAACGGATGTGTCGAATAAGGCAAATAAGACGACGGATAGATGGCTGGAAACATCACCGGATTAGACCAAATCGCTTCGCGAAAGACACGTTGACCGCCGTTGATCAAATTACCCCATTTATCATATCCACCTAATGGACCGGTATAATCATCAAATTGAGCAGATGTACGAATAATCCCTGTCGTTGTAGGCGTAATATTAAGCGTGATATTTGAACGTAGCGAGTAATTCTTTAAATTAATATTATTATCAAAACTATTCCCTTGTTCCGTTTTTAAAATCCCTTTATCACTATTTAAAGTACCTGCAACATAGTATTGCGCTAAATTTCCACCACCAGACACGTTAAAATTAAAACGTTGTGATTATTGGTGTGATCTTTTATTAATTGATCTATCCAATTATTGTTCGGATATAGAAGTGGATCGTCACCATTTTCAGTATGGTCAATTTTATTTTGACTATAAGGAAGTGTACCTCTAGGATCGCGCGTTAAGACAGCCTCATTGGCCATCTTCATGTAAGTAATATTATCTGCAAATTTAAAATTACGCGTGTTGGTCGAGATTGAATTTTCAAATCGTGCATTAAATTTAGCCTTTCCTACGATACCACTTTTTGTATTGACAAGCACAACCCCATTTGCACCTCTAGCTCCATATAATGCTGAAGCTGCGGCATCTTTCAAAACTGAAAACCCGGCAATATCATCTGGTTGCAACCTTGCTAATGCTGTTGTATTAGATTCCATTCCGTCAATCAGGATCAGTGGATCCTTTTTCCTGCTCCAAATGATCCAACACCTCTGATGAAAAAAGATGCATTGTCATTACCGGGCTCACCACTTCGCTGGTAAGCGATCAAACCGGCAACACGCCCCGCCAACATAGAAGTCAAATTGGAAGTGGGACCTTTAATTTCTTTGGGATTGATCGAAGTGATCGAAGCAACCATACTGGTTTTCTTTTGCGTGCCATAGGCAACAACAGTCACTTCATCCAAACTAGAACTCGAAGATGCGAGATAAATGGTTAACCTAGTTTGATTTTCAACTTTAACGGATTTACTTTCAAATCCGACCGAAGTAAATTGCAAAACATCGCCAATATGCGCTTCTTTAATTAAAAATTGCCCTTGCGAATCTGTGGATACTAATGCTTTTTTTCCTTTTATTGCAATGGTAACATTTGAAATTGGCAATTGACTCACACTATCCAGTACGATACCTTTTAATTCAAATGATGGTGATTGACCACATGCAAGGTTAGAAATGAGTAAGAAAAAAAAGACAATACCTAATCTGTGCCATTTACAGAATTGATGATACAAATAATCGTTCATAATTAGTTATTATTTTATAGTTGGTTTATGAGATAAAGTAGCACAGGAGTCTATACTATTCTATCCTACTACAATAGTATAAACAAATTTTCATATCTCCAAACATTTTTATTTCTTATTACTCTTCGAAAAGGATTTAATTGACTTAAAATGCGGCAGGTTTTGGTTGCTATTTTTTATAGGGACATAAAAAACACAGGTATTGAGAAGTAAATAATATTATAAATAATTTACATCGAATCAGAAATACGATCTATTATTTTGATAAGGGTTAATTTGATTTACCCTTATTTTAAGTGAGATCATTGCTCAGAAATAGAATAGCAATAAGATTAGTGAGGTCAGTTTATTCAAATTTCAGCTCTGCGTGTTCCCATTGGGAGTACCCGTTGAGCTGTTATCGCAAAAACTTCCTTTTCTTTAGTAAGTTCGATTAGAGACAATCCTGTAAACAAACTAAAAGCAGGTAAAAGTGCCGCCGTATCATCAAAGACAAAACAAGGTAATTTTATCCGTTGTCGGGCCTTCCCTTTTAACAAGATACCTGGATGTATATGTCCTGAAAATATAAACTTCCCCCGATCTGGTGCATCTTTTCTATTATGAACAAAACAAAACTCACCCAGTTCATAGTAATCTGAAAACAGTTTTATAGCGAGTTCCTCATAGAATAGAACGGATAATCTTTCATGATTTCCCTTCACTAGAATAATCTCTAATGATGCATACTTCTTTCTCCATTCACGAAATGTTTCCAGATCCAGATTATGATCGTGATGAAACATATCACCTGTTACCAATAAGGTTTTGGGATTATAAACTTCCAATAGTTTATCCAGGCGCAGCATATCGGTATCGGACACCTGTTTAGGAATCTGTAATCCCTCCTTCCTAAAATGTCCGGATTTACCTAAATGAATATCACTGATGACCAGCATGTGATATTCCGGTATATAGAGAGCCCGGTCTTTATCCAGGATGATCGTTTTTCCTCTTTTTATAATTCTGTACATCTTAATCCAAGTTTTTAAACACTGCGGCCTTCATCTTTTCAATTCGTGCTTCGAGTTCTTCAGAACTCATGCTCTCCCGCATACTATCCACTTTGATCGGGAAAGAAAATGGAGTAAAACGCTCTGCCCACTTTAAAACGATGGTACTTTGCTGTATTCTATTCAGCGCATGCAACAAACGTGGCTCTTCGAGCTGATAATGAAAGTTTTCATCATAAGCCTGACGCAATAAGAGATTTTTGGGATCATAGGATTCAAAAACATCAAAGAACAAAGCGGAAGAAGATTGAATCTGCTTATTCTTTAAATATTTACCGGGATAACCCTGAAATACCAGTCCCGAAATACAGGCAATATCTCTAAACTTTCTCTTTGCCATCTCCGTGGCATTGATACTGGCACTGATATCTGCGCTTAGGTTATCGGGAGAAAAAACGTCATAGACAATAGCATCATCCATCGGTATTTCTTGATCACTCAGCAATTCAAAACCATAATCATTCATCGCTATTGAAAAAGTAATAGGTATCAATCTTGAAATTCGGTAGCTATAAGTGCCGCCATAACCTCGTGTACCAATCGCCCTTCAAATGGATAAGCAAAAAGATGATATCCTTCTTTCGTATGTATTAATTCTACTAGAAACTCATCCGCCCTAGGTACATGTGTAATCGATTCCTGCAATTCGAATAAGGGTTTCATCACCTTAAGCTCTTCCTCTTCATGTTCTCCGACCAATACCTGACTGTATTTCTGACGCAGGATAGCACCTAAATTAGAACTCAAGGGCAATCTGCCCCCCAGCCAGCTTGGTGTTATGGTTTTTTTATGCTGACTTCTTTTAACAAGCACAAGCATATCTCTGACCATTACAAACTCCAAACTTCTACCTGCGAGATTAAAACGGTCACCCGGTTTTAGTTTTGACACAAAATACTCTTCAACCATACCCACATAACCTCCGGTCATAAATTTAACCTTGAGCATAGCATCGCTCACAATAGTACCTATATGCAAGCGGTGACGCATGGCGATCTGCCTATTGGTTACCTTCCATAAGCCATCTGTTTCGTCGAACAACACTTTGTGAAATTCAGGATAGGCCTGCAGACTTGAGCCTCCTTGTGTAATAAACTGCATACACCAGTCAAACTCTTCAGCCAGCAATTCAGAAAAGGCATAGGTATTCTTAACCTCCTCAAAAATTATTTTATTATCAAATCCATTTCCTACAGCTAAAGTTACCAAGTATTGCAACAAAACATCAAAAGGCAGGATAAAAGGTTCTCTACTTTCAATCTGCTGTGTTTTAGCCGCTGTTTTAATCGCAGCGACTTCTAGCAGTTCGAGCGCATGGGTCGGCATAAAATAGATCTTTGACGTTTCAAAGGGTGAGTGTCCACTTCTTCCGGCACGTTGTAAAAAACGTGCTACACCCTTTGGTGACCCTACTTGCACCACATTATCAACCGGTTTAAAATCCACGCCCAAATCAAGAGATGAGGTACAGATCACAACTTTCAATACTCCCGTATGCAATGCTTCTTCAATCCAGTTGCGTAATTCATAATCTATCGAACCATGATGTATCGCCATCTGACCCGCAAAATCGGGATGGATCTTCAGTAAATGCTGAAACCAGATCTCTGCCTGACTTCGGGTGTTCGTGAAAACCAAGGTCGTTTTGCTCTTTTTGATAACAGGAACTAATTTATCGGCCAATTTTATCCCCAGATGCCCGGCCCAAGGTAACATTTCGATGGTATCAGGGATAATCGATTGAATCTGGATCTTCTTTTCAGTTGCCGCTTTTACAATTATTTTCAACACTTGATGATCAGGTTGCAAAACCGCTAAAGCCTCTTCGAGGTTACCGATTGTCGCCGAAATTCCCCAGATGCGAAGCGTCCTGTTTTCCCTAAAACTTACCATACCTTTGATTCGGGATAGCGCCAGCTCAACCATGACACCTCTTTTAGTGCCTAATAATTCATGCCATTCATCTGCAACTATGCAGGTTAGATCATCAAAGATATTATCGTTATTTTTCTGAGCCAGAAGTAAATGTAAGCTTTCTGGTGTGATCAATAATACTTGTGGCATGGCTCGTTTTTGTTTCTGCTTTTCAGATACTGAAGTATCGCCGTTCCGCACGCCGACCCTCCAGTCAACATCAAGCTGAAATAAAGCTTCTTCCATCGCACGTGCCAGATCTTTTGCCAATGAACGTAATGGTGTGATCCAGATTACACGCAAGCCCAATTTCCCTTTTCTTTTACTTCCATTGCCCTCCTCATTCAGATAAGCAATGATGGGTGCCAGAAAGACAGAATAGGTTTTACCAAATCCGGTAGGTGCGTTGACTAAACCACTATATCCCTCCAAGTAAGATGCCCATGTCTCTTCTTGAAAGGGGAATGGTTTTCTTTTTCGGGTTTTCAACCATTTCACAACTTTTTGATAGCCTACCGTTTTTTTCATCTTTCACTATCCCTCATAGTTGATTCTAATAGTATCTGCAGATCTTCCAGCGTATTGATGTCATCTACTTTTTTATCTCTTCTCCAGCGCACAATTCGGGGGAAACGTAGCGCAAGCCCTGCTTTATGACGCTTACTAACTGCTATTCCTTCAAAAGCAATCTCAAATACCAGTTCTGGTTTTACAGTCCGTACAGGGCCAAATTTCTCTATGGCATTTTTGACCACAAAACTATTGACCTCTTTAATCTCTTTATCCGTCAAACCTGAATAAGCTTTCGCGATCGTAATAAACTGATCTCCGTCGCGTACTGCAAAAGTATAGTCTGTAAAAAAATTAGCTCTTCTCCCGCTTCCTTTTTGCGCATAAATCATCACCACATCTATGGTAAAAGGTTCTATTTTCCATTTCCACCAATCTCCTCTCTTTCTACCGCTATGATACAAAGAATCCTGACGTTTCAGCATAATGCCTTCACTATTCAGTTCGCGAGACTTTTTCCGTTCTACAACTAAATTTTCCCAAGAATCAAAAGGAACAATCGGAGCCGTCAAAATTGTCTCCGCTATTGGCAATAACTTTTCGAGCACAGCTCTTCTTTTATGGAGCGGTTCAGCTCTATAATCCATACCGCCATATTCCAATACATCATAGGCATAGAAGGCGACAGGAGCCTCATCCAGTTGTTTTTTATTGATTGTTTTTCTATTGAGCCGTTGCTGTAAAGTACTAAACGATAATACTTCGCCTTCACGTACAGCCAATATTTCACCATCGATTACGGTACCGTTTGGCAGACCAGATAAAGCAACGTGCAATTCTGGAAACTGGTCTGTTACCAGTTCTTCCCCACGTGACCAGATAAATAATTCATCATTCCGCTTAATAATCTGCCCTCTGATTCCATCCCATTTCCACTCTGCCTGCCAATTATCCACCGATCCTAACTCATGGACAGGCACATCGATCGGATATGCCAGACAAAAAGGATAAGGCCAGGAACTATCAGTATTAACATGCAAACCACCTATCAAGTCACCAAAAGAAATTTTCTCAGGATCCCATTTTCCCATAATGCTATGCGTGATGTGATTGGTATCCAGACCTGATAATTTTGCAAGCGCGTGAATTAAATTTTTAGATGAGATACCGATACGAAAATTACCTGATATCAGCTTATTAAACACAAATCTTTCTTGCGTACTCAGTTTTTCCCAAGCGTTGAAAACAAATTCCTTTTTATCTTCATTGCTACTATCCGACAAGTTCTTCAACGCCAATATCCATTGATGCAATGGAATATCGGATGTGGATGTAGAAGGAGGCAAAAGCAAAGCAATCGTTTCACTCAAGTCGCCAACATTGTGATAACTTTCTACAAACAACCAGGTGGGTAATCCAGTGATCTCGGTGATCCACTCTTTCAACAAGTTGGTACTGATCGTTCTTTTAGGCTTCTTGCCCGTAAACAAAGCAATAACCCAAATTTTATCGGCGTCCTCCGCTTCAGAAAAATAGTCAACCAAAGCAGTTAATTTATCATTAGTTTTATTAGTCTGTTCGAGTCTGGAAATTAAACGGCTAAACTTTCTCAAAGATCACCCCCTTTCTCCGCTACCGCTTCTTCATCCTCAATGCCAAATTGTGTTGTCACGGCTTCAGCAGGTATTCCCTGCTCGGTCAAATAACGGGAAAAGACCGATGTAAAACCATGCGTTACATAAACCTTTTCAGCTTCAGTTGCTTTTATGGCCGTGATCAATCCATTCCAATCGGCATGATCGCTCAGTGCAAATCCCGCATCAGCGCTCTGCCATCTTCGATGCGAACGCACCTGCATCCATCCTGAACAGATACCAACAGCAGCACCCTGCAAACTTTTGATCCACTTGCTATCTCGCATGACCGGTGGAACAATTAAAATACCCCCTTGTAGCTCATCCCTGCTCATATCCGCTGTTATTGTTTTATATGGAGGCAATGTAACTCCGGCCTGTTCAATAGCTACATTGAGTCGACCAATACTATTATGCACGTAGATCGGCAGATATCCTGCTAGGTTATGCAATAAACGCTGCGCTTTCCCCAAGCTGTAAGCAATAAGCACGGTCGTTTTATTATTTTCTTTATTTTGTGCTGCCCAATGCTTGATATCGTCAAATAGGACATCTTGAGGCAACCAGTTGTATACAGGAAGTCCAAATGTACTTTCAGAAACAAACGTATGGCATTTAATCGGTTCAAAAGCCGTACTAATGCCATCAAATTCTACTTTATAATCTCCAGAAATTACACAGATTTCACCTTTATATTCAAGACGAACCTGAGCAGAGCCAATCACATGTCCAGCAGGATGAAAAGAAATCTGAACACCATTTCTAACAACTTTCTCCCCATATGCCATTGATTCGACAACTAGATCCTCGCTTATACGACATTTGATAATCGCCTTTGTCAAATGGTGGCACAGATAGTATTTATTGCCCCAGCGCACGTGGTCTGCATGTCCATGCGTGGTTACAGCATAGTCTACCGGCAACCAGGGGTCCACGTAAAAATCACCTTGTTTACAATAAATACCGCGATTAGTAAAAGTTATCAATCCCATATATTTCTAATAACAAGCATGCCGCGAATTAGTTTACATCGCATATTGATGAGCAACTATTCAAACTATTTGTCCACGAAATTGTTTACTAGATATACGATCTACTTAATTTAAGCAAAGAATAATATGGAAATAGAATATGTATTGGAAGAAAAAGGTGGACCAGTTCTAGCGTTAGCTATACATGATGGACATCAGATTGCCCCACAACTATCACCTATCATGAGTCTTTCAGAATCCGAACGATTACGAGAGGAGGATCCTTACACGGGTATGCTGACAGATCTAGACACTAATCGGCTGATTATTAAAACCTCCAGATTCCAAGTAGACCTTAATAGACCTATTCAAGATTCCGTATATCTACGCCCTGATCAGGCATGGGGGCTTAATGTATGGAAGCAACCTCCTACTAAGACAATCTTAGCACAACTCAAACAATCTTATCATTATATTCAAAAAGTTCTTTCGGGAATGATTGAAAAAAGCATTCAGCAAAATGGGTATTTTATCATTTATGATATCCATAGTTACAATGCTAAACGATCGGGTCCTGATGAAACAGTCGACACCTACGCAAATCCAGAGATAAATATTGGAACGATCAACAATAAAGGTATTTGGAGGCCTTTGATCGACTCATTTGTAAAATACTTGAAAGAACACAATATAAATGAAAACCAGATCGACGTACGTGAGAACGTCAAATTTTCAGGTGGTTATCTTTCCAAATGGGTCACCAGTAAATATGGTCAGAAAGGATGTGTACTTTCTATTGAGTTTCGTAAAGACTTTATGAATGAATGGACAGGAACTCCTAATCTTGATCATATCGAGTCATTAAAAAAACTATTACGATCTTCTGTATCGTATATCAAAAACAGCTACCAAAGTCACTATGGATCAAAGTAAAGCGATTACGAAAGCAGTTACATCCATCATACAAAAAGAGCCCGTTCATATACAGTTTTCGAAAGATAGTAAACTTGTTCTCAAACGCATCATTCCGCTACTTTTGGTTTACCGGATCCCTGTGGAAGGCAAAGATCAGATGATATCCACTTTGGTTAAATCGGAATCTTGTTCTTTAGTAGGCAAATCATCAGATCTGGATTTCAATGCGGTGATCACGCCAATAATAAGACAGCTTATAGATGAATTTGGTGCATGTCAATTGATTGAAATCTGGCAGGATAAAGACATGGATACAGACGTCGCCATCCATATTTCACAGAAATCAGCACTTCCTATTGCTCAAAAATTTATCAAAGATTTAGAATCGAATGAACAGAATATGTTCTTGTCTACTGCTATAAAAAAAGAGACAAAGTCACCAAAAATAGAGATATAACTCCTATTATCAATCCATTGACAGAGGAATTTAAACAATTACTTTACATGGGTATTGCACTGAAACCGCATTATAATGATGTCACGACTGGAAAGGTATATCCGCTCATTCTGCGCAATTATCGGGAAATATTTACAAAAAGTTTACGCAAGAGTTTTCTTGAATTTATCAGACTCTATACATCATTAAAGGTATCACAGTTCAGGATGCTCAAGACAACTGAACTGCAACCCCTTATTATGGAAATCGATCAGAATTTAGCTTCTGAAAGTCAGAAATTCGACTTTTTGCTCTTAGTCAGTCCTTTAAATACCCGTGAAGCATGGTTACAATTTAAGAAAGATAAATTTTTAAAATCACCAAAATTTAGATATAGACCCATGCCAATAGATCCGGAGCTGGTGAAACGCAATCTTTATAATCTACGTATTGAAGATATTGATGATCCTACTATCGCTTATCTTTTTAGAGATAAACGTAAGGAACTTGATGCTATGATGACCATGCTGATTGATCGTGGCAATGAAGGCTTTATGCACGGCAGCCTCCAAGTATTCGGAAATGTCAATGACAATTTACTGGAGACCGCAAAGGCTATACTACTGGTATATGAACAACACAGCAAGAAGCCGGCGCCTCCAAAAAAATGATCAATGCAACCGAATTCGCCAAATTGGCAAAGGAAGAGCTTCATTATCTCAGACAACAATTTCCTTCACTGGAGACCGGCGTCCGGATCCGCGAAGATATCACAGGCATCATGGTCAACCGAGGTGTATTGAACATCAGCAAATATTATGAGGTTGAAGCGAGCAGGGCCATTGCCCTCATACAGCATGAAGTAGGTACCACATTGTTACCTATTTCAATGGCAAGTCTCAGCCATTTAAACTGTTCAGCCTGGGTGTACCCGGTTATGAGCAATTGCAGGAAGGACTTGCTGTATTCTCCGAATACATGGTCAACGAGCTTAGCGGAGACCGTCTAAGGATTATAGCTGCACGTGTAGTGGCAGTACACCATATGCTAGCAGGGCATAATTTCAGCGATACCTTCTTCTTATTGGTAGATCATTATCATTTCACAGAAGAAATAGCCTTTCATATCTGCACCAGAGTATACCGCGGTGGTGGCTTAACAAAAGATGCTCTCTATCTAAAAGGCCTCATGAGCATCATTACCTATATCCGTGAGGGAAGAGAGCTCTCTCCTTTGCTCATTGGTAAAATCCGGGAAGACTATATCCCCATTGTTGAAGAATTAACACAAAGAGGATTATTAAACAATCCGATCCTAAAACCACGCTACCTGGCAGAACCTTATTTACAGAACTTAGAAAAAATCAAATCAGGAAACAATATTTTCAACCTTTCAAATCATTAAAAGCACTTTCCTATATGAAAATCGCATTCATCATCAATCAGACACACAAAGAAAAGGCCAGTTTCACAACAACATTGTTAGCCTACAAAGCGCTCCTACGTGGCCACTCCGTCTATTACATCGGTCTTGCTGATTTTGTTTACCTGGATCAGGATAAAATAGCCGCTCATGCCCGTGCAGTACATCAGATCGATGGTATAGCAGATACCGATCAATTGATTGATAAATTACGGTCTACCGCCAAGGAAAAAATATCGTTACGGGAGCTAGATATTATTTGGCTGCGATTTGACCCCGTTCTTGACATGATCAATAGGCCTTGGGCAGCATCTATGGGATTACAGTTTGCTCAGCTCGCACAAAATCTTGGTGTACGCGTACTTAATAATCCACGCGCTCTCGTTGATGCGGAAAATAAACTTTACCTCGAAAACTTTCCCGAAGAAATCCGTCCCCACACGATCGTGACACGAAATTACGATGACGTGAAGCGGTTTTTTGAAGAGCAAAACAATAAAATTATCCTGAAACCTTTAAAGGGTTCGGGGGGAAAAAATGTCTTTCTAGTCAATGAGCAGGAAAGTAAAAACCTCAAACAGATTGTTGAGGTGATCTGTCGCGACGGTTATTTAATCGCTCAGGAATATTTGCCCGATGCACAATATGGCGATATCCGTTTTTCCTACTCAATGGGAAACCCCTGCTCGTTAATGGAAAATACGCTAGTGTGCACAGAGTACAATCAGCGGGAGAATTGAGGAGCAATATCCACCAGGGAGCCAAAGCCCAACTTGCTGAGATCAGTCCCGCGCTACTGCAAATGGTACAGAAAGTGGCCTACAAACTGATGCAGGACGGGATGTATTTCGTAGGACTGGATATTATCGGTGACAAAATCATGGAAATCAACGTTTTTAGTCCGGGCGCACTGCTACAGGCATCAGAACTTAATGGTGAAGATTATGCTACTGCTATCATCAAGAATCTGGAAGAAACAACAATCAAAAAATAAGGTAGCACAGTATTCCAATTGAAAAACGGATCACACGTGATGCCTTGTTTTTTCAATTGGATGTGTACCAAAACGTTCGAATAAATTTATCCCTTTCAATCGTTGTCTTCAAAAATTATTCTATATCTTAAACCCATATTTAATAGCATTCAGAAGAAAACATCACAGTGGAACAGCTCAATCGATTTGATCGCATACTAGCAATATTAATTCAACTTCAATCTAAAAAACCGTCAAAGCACAAGAACTAGCAAGCCGTTTTGAAGTCAGTTTACGGACCATCTACCGTGACGTTAGAAGCCTGACTGCGGCAGGCATTCCAATCATTGGTGAAGCAGGATTAGGTTATGAACTGGTTGAGGGTTATAAGATTCCTCCAATGATGTTCACAAAAGCAGAAATCACGAGTTTTGTAGCCGCTGAGAAGCTGGTGTTTAAATTTATCGATAAGGAAATGAAAGATCATTTCTCTTCGGCCATCTATAAGCTGAAGGCGATTATACGGAGTTCCGATAAGGATTGGATGGAAACTATTGATAAACATGTGGTCATGAAATCTATTTCGCATAATCAGCTCAACTCAGCACTTCCCAATACTTTGACGACTCTATTTCAATGCATCGCCCAGAAAAATGTATTGGAAATTAGCTATCAGGCTACCTATCAGCAAGAACCTAGCGTACGTGACATAGAACCCATCGGTGTGTTTCATGAAAGTAATTATTGGTACATCTATGCTTTCTGTTTGGTAAGAAATGATTATAGACAGTTCCGTACAGATCGCATCTCTAACATTAGAATATTGGATCAATTACAATTTAAGCAACATCCTGATCTTGAACAATATCTCGCAGAGCGAGAAAAGGAAGCCAATTTTACGCGCGTAGTACTTCATGTCGATCCACAATTTGCGCATTATCTACATTGGGAACGTAAATATTTTGGTTTTAAAAAAGAAAGCTTTAATGATGGTATGGTCGAAATGGTATTTGATGTCAAAAATGCTGACATGGGATTTGCGCGCTGGTATATGATGTTCGGTGACCGCGCAGACATTATTAGCCCCAAATCTTTAAAAGACACTGTAAGATCCTTACTGAAATCTCAGGCAGAACGACTGGCATAAAAAAACCTCCAGAGAGCAGCTTGTTCCCTGGAGGTCTTAAGTTTTAGCGGTATTAACGCTCCCAAAAGAATGGAGGCTCAATGCCCAAACTTCTCAGATAAACATATCCTTGCGCTCGGTGATGAATCTCATTATCGATAAAATATAAAATATTTTCAATGACAGGAAACTCATACTGACCGAACAAATTAAATGTCTCGTGAAAATTTTCTTCTTTAAGTTGCGCCCATAATTGCTTAAGCTCTTCTGTATGCTGATCCCACACTTCTAAAATGGCGGCCTTGCTTGTATACTTGTTTGCTTCAGCATATGCTTCCACCTGTCTATTGACTATGCCCGTTAAACCGGGAACAGCAATCGATATCAGTTCATTTGCCAATTCACCAAATGTACGCATACCCGGCACAGCATAAGTGAAAAGTTCTGCTTCAGGAAACTTCTCGATCGTTCTTCTAGTCAGGTTTCTATGACCTAACCAATGTTTCAATAATTCATCTTTGGTAATAACTGCTACTGTATTCATATCGCTTTATTTTTAATTGATAACTCAAAATTACAAGCGTTAGTGACAGCCTATTGTCAGCAGTAAAAAATTATTTTGGCATTACTTTATAAGTCGGATCATTTTCAGAAGCCTCAATCTCTACCGGACTGTTTGCTTTCCTCATAATGGATTTACAATCGGCACTCAAATGGCGTAAGCGAAGTGTTTTAGATTGACTTTGATATCTATATCCAAGTTTATTAACGGCATCTATAGCGCTCATATCTGTAATCTTACTTTCCTTAAAATCAACGATCACGAGATCAGGGTCTTCATTGACTTCAAATTTCTCTAAAAATCCAGCTACTGAACCAAAAAATAGCGGACCATATATTTCATACACCTTATTTCCGGCTTCATCAATCGTTTTTCGCGCTCGAATACGTTTTGCATTATCCCAAGCAAATACAAGTGCCGAAATCACCACACCGACCAGTACAGCTAAAGCCAAGTTGTGCAACACAATCGTAATTAGTGCGACAAGCATACCGACGATTATATCAGACTTCGGCATTTTAGTGATGATACGGAAAGAAATCCACTGAAAAGTTCCAATAGCCACCACCATCATTACCCCCACTAAAGCAGCCATCGGTATCTGTTCAATAAAAGGAGAAGCAATCAGGATGATCGTCAATATTGTGAGGGCACCGATAATACCGGAAAGTCGTGAACGGGACCCTGCATTAATATTAACTAGCGTTTGTGCCACCATAGCACAGCCTCCCATCCCTCCAAAAATCCATTTACCAGATTCGCCGTTCCCTGCGCCATAGCTTCTTTATTAGCGTTTCCTTTCGTATTTGTCAGTTCATCGACCATTGATAGGGTCAAAAGCGACTCAATCATCCCCACCGAGCCCATAACCAGCGCAAATGGAAAGATAATAGTTATTGTCTCCCAAGTAAAGGGTACAGAAGGAATATGAAATGCCGGTAAGTTACCCTTAACAGAAGCGATATCGCCCACTGTTTTGGTATCGATCTTAAAAATATACACGAGCAAGAAGGTGGCCAATATGGCTACTAATGATGCTGGAATCGCTTTAGAAATCTTAGGGAATAGATAGACCACTAATGCTGCAAATAAAGTAAGCCCTAACATAATATAGGCTGAAGCACCCGATAACCAATGTGTTACTCCTGAAGAATCTACAGTCTTAAACTGCTCGACCTGAGACATAAAGATAATTACAGCTAAACCATTAAGAAAGCCATACATCACGGGTTGCGGAATCAGTCGGACGAACTTCCCAAATTTGAAAGCTCCTACCATAAACTGCAAAATACCTGCCAGTACAACAGTAGCAAACAAATATTCAACACCATGCATGCTGATCAACGCGATGAGTGTGACGACAGTTGCTCCTGCACCGCCAGAAATCATTCCCGGTCTCCCACCCAAAATAGCCGTGACCAGGCCCATTATAAACGCGGCATAGAGACCCGTCAAAGGAGAAAGACCAGCTAGTATAGCAAATGACAATGATTCTGGAATCATGGTCATCGCCACAGTCAATCCTGCCAAAATCTCTACTCTATAGTTTATTTTACCGTGTGGATTTAAATATCGAAGTATTGCGCTCATTGAACTTATTTTTTGCAAAATACACAAGCATCCGCAGATCCTTGTGTATTTTATATTCTTTTTCATTAGCATTGAAACTGCAACAAGAACATGATGCATTTGAATCAAAAAATAATAGCGCAAATGATTAGCTGTTAAATCGCATCCTACGAAAATCTTTACTGACGATGCTTTCCAGAAAGCATATTTTTCCAGAGAGATGGATTATCCGTCTGTATAATCCTAACATAAGGGTATTTTTTCAGGAAGATCTCGTAAACAGTACTTCCTTCACGAAGAGCTTTTTCATCTGTATCGCCCAACGTATTCATCCACAAAATAACACCCTGATCTTTAAGCTTTACTAATTCATTATAATTATCGAAAGACTCATCAATATGAACAATGGAAGTTCGTTTGGATTTTAGTATCTCATGCAGATCCTTCATACTCCGTGCACGAGGAAAAAGAGTGATACGAGGATTGAGCTTATAAAACTTTTCGATAAGTCGGTGATCGTATAAAAAGAACAGAACTTCATCTTCCATATTTTCTGCAGCAATCAATTCAAAAGTTTTTGCCACATATTTTTCGTTTTCTTCCTTAAAATCTATATCCAATATAATTTTACCTCTACATAAGCGTAGTACTTCCTTAAGCGTTGGAATATGACAGTTAGAGGCAGCACCTGCTGGAGTATCCCGTAAATACAAGGTTTGTATTTCAGCATAGGTCAGCTGACTCACTTTTCCTTTACCTGTTGTTGTGCGATCTACCGTTCCATCATGCATCAAGATCAACACACCATCTTTGGTACTGCGAATATCGATTTCAACAACAGAAACTCCTAACCTGATCGCCTCCAAAATGGAGGCGATTGAATTCTCAGGAAATTCCTTATGCGCCCCGCGGTGAGCAGCAATATGCTGTTCTTTTTCCGACAGCTTGGTCAGCAAACGACCAGATTGACCATAAGCAACTGAAAACAAAATACTTGAAACGATTAACAGAACTCGAAAAATAGTTAATACATGTATCATGTTATTTGTGAGTTAGTTCAAATGAGTCAAATAATTGTCCATTCAATTTATAACTTGAAAAGATAAGTTTACTGTCCGTAACCCGAATAACTTGGTAGAGCTGCGTCTGCGCACCTGACACTTCCATCCAACGTTCCGAATCGGAACCATACATCTTTGGCCCTGCTACAGAAAGGAGATATACCGGACGAACTTTACCAGCTGTTCCTCGTGCATAGGTATGATCATGTCCCTGCAAAATCAAGTCTACGCCATATTTTTCAAAAATAGGTCTAAAACGTTCTCGAAGAATGGTATTGTCTCTATTCTTTGCAGTTGAATAAACCGGATGGTGCATCACCACAATATTCCATTTGGCTTTTGAAGATGCCAAAACCTCCGTTAACCATTGTTCCTGTTTTTTAGCAGCAATAGAATCCAGCATGATCAATTGCGAATTTAAAGAGATCATGCGCACATCCTGATAATCTAAATAATACACCGCATCTTGCATTCCCACTGGTCCATTGCTAGGAAGATTAAAATGCTTTTTCCAGTGCGGATCTAAGACCAGCTGCTCCAAAGAGTCTCTGCGGTATTCGTGATTGCCTGGTGTGGGTACAGCAGGTATCATCTGATGGATAAATCCAGCTCCTTCATGCCATTCCCCCCATTCGCTATCGTTGTTTGAACGGTTTATCAAATCGCCAGCATGGACAATAAAACGTGCATTAGGCTCCTGTTGAAAAGCTTTTCTAATAGATCGGGACCATTTCGAGCGTAAATCATTCTGCGCATCGCCCAGGTAAATAAATGAAAAATCACCCTTTACATCAGCCGTACGAAACTGATTCCACGCACTCCAATTTGTGCCATCCCCTACGCGATAGGTGTAGATTGTACCAGGCTTTAGGCCTTGAAACGAAACCTGTCCATAGTTATCCGCAGTCTGACCTTCAATTTTTAATGGACTCGTTACACCTAATACTGTCTGTGCAGATTTCTCTAGATCAGGGCTGCTCTGCTCCTCTACAACCTGCCCCACAGCTTTAGTCGCAGAACCATTTATCCGCCAACTTACAGATTGTGTCGTTGATGGTTGATCTGACCAAGTCAACGTGATACGATCAGGATATAGGCCTCGATCGTTCGTTTGTGCTGTTCCTGTATATAGGGCACAGCACAGACTCAAGGATAAAATTAAATTCTTTAAAATCATTTCATCAATATTAATGGTGTACATATAAAATTACCATGGCCTGTTCGTTCCTTGTAACAACCAAGATTTAGACCATGCACTATTTTCATTATCTGCTTGTGAGTAGGCCGTTTTTTCAATTCTAGCCAATGCTTCTGTTGCATTTTTTTGATTCACACTCATTTCATTCTGCATGTATGGAATACGTAATGGTAATTGAGAACGAATCGCAGCAGGCCCAGCTTTCAATTGCGGATAGCCCGTCCTTCTATAGTCAAACCAAGCCTGCGTTGCTGTTGACCAGTTAGAAATCCATTTCTGCTCCATAATCTGTGCTTGGGTGTTATTAAAGGCGACACCAGGCTGTTGGATATATACGTTATACGCATCTTCTTTGCCCCAGGTAGCGAGCGAATTGCGTACACCCTGCTCATAATAGGACTTTGCAGACTCTGGCAATGCCCATCCCTTCCATGCCGCTTCAGCTAATATAAAACTCACTTCAGATGCCGCGAGTAGTCGAGCTTTCAGTATTCCCCCCTTAGCTGCTTTATAGCCATCATTGAGGTAAGAAACATGCGGATTCATCGACGTTTGTCCAGGACTCGGATTGAGATTATAAGCCGATGGATTTTTAGAACCACTGGGTGGTAGCCCTACATATTGAGCATCCACATCCACCGCAATACCTTTCACCATATCGGGTGAAACAATGCGTACACCGTTCACAATTTTATCCGTTCCACTTGGTTCAGTCGTACGAACCTCAATCGGGATTTCCACCTTTTTGGCCCAAACTGCAATGCGTGGATCATGAAGAGCTTGCAAGCGATCAACAAGTGTTGCACACATTTTCATCCGGCGAAAATTACTCCCACTTGCATCATAAACGGTATTCGAAGGCCAAGAATCTGATGCATTATTTCCCATAAAACTCATCAAAACCTCATCTTCTGCAGATGTAATTATTGGAAAATCAGCCGGATGAGCTAGCATATTTTCTATTCCTTGCTTAGCAAATGTATTTTCTTTTTCAGCGATTCGCATGTAGTAACGCAACGCCAATGAGTTCGCAAAACGACGCCATTTTGCGACATTACCCCCAAAATAGATATCTGCACTTGCCAAAACATCATAACGGCCATTTGATTTTGAAAATAGGGTATTTGCCTGTTTCAGCTCTTCAATTATTCCTTTGTAGATCACGTCTTGTCGATCAAACTTTGGGAAGTTGTACTGCACTCCGCCCTGTTCAGCTCCCAACGCATCGGTATAAGGGGCATCGCCCCACAAATCTGTGATCAAGCCAAACAGATAAGCGCGCATGACCAGTGAAACTCCATGATGAAAATCAAGTCCCAGTTCTTCAGACCGGCGACGCATCAATTCATTATCCCGTAAGAATCCATAATAAGCATCCCAACTTAATATCCCCCCAGTCCACTCATAATCATTGTGCGAATCAAACCAGGCATCCAGTTGGGTGTATTGAACTACACCACCTAGATCAGTAAAACTGAGATCATTATATTTACTTCCTGCACCAGCAAGTATAGTAGGTAAAAGTAAATTTGGATTTGCGTCTTCCTCACTAACACCATTTGGATTGATATTGATTTCCGTGAGATCTTTACAGCTCCACAAGCAAAAACTTATGGCGGATACAAATAATGCTATTTTTATAATTTTAAAATAATTGTTCATTGTTGGCTTTATATTAAAATGTGATATTAACTTTAAATCCGATAGGCATAGCCCAAGGAGTCACGTTGTAACGCTCTATCCCCTGCTTAAAACCGACTCCGACCTCAGATTGAAATGCCATTTCTGGATCAATTCCGACCTTAGCCTTTGTCCATAAAAGTAAATTACGCGTATAGACCCCTACACTTCCACCATCGATGCCCATACGGGTAAGCCATTTTCCTTTCAAATCATAACTGAAGGACAATTCTCTTAATTTGATAAATGATGCGTCAAATGTGGCTGCATTCATAAAATCCCAAGGATAATTGTCTGAATAAGCGATATACTTTGTCCCCTCACCTCCGAGATTCTCCTTATATCCTTTGATATTACCCTGAGCATCGTATTCAGCAATAACTCCTGGATTGAATACGCCGAAGTTTCCAACATTTCCACCTACATTGACAGGATAGCCCCCATATTCATCACCAGGCCCACCAACAATAGGATAATGATTGCCTTGTACGCGGACCAGATCATTTTCAATCAAATAATTCCGTAATGACTCTCCTGTCAGTCCATTTGGATTGATCAACTGATCCAAAAACCGTTGTGTAGTCAGGTTCGATTCAAAATATCGGTAAGTTTGAGACATAAATTTACCTCCAAAACGCAGATCAGCGGCAAGGTGCATTGTCCATTTTTTATAACGCAGTGAGGACTGGATACCCATACTGAAATCAGGATTAAAATTGCCGATCTTATTACGGCTATTATTAATACGTACAGCCTGCCAAGAACCATTTTTATCTAAAATAGGATAACCGTTATAGGGAGATGATGGATCTTCAACAGTCACGAGTTTAGAGTCGTACAGATCACCTATTTCTTCCCCTACATAGGTACGTGCTCCACCTCGACCATCTGTCCAGAAAGTATGAAATTCAACACCCTCCGAGAGCTCATTGATTCGTGTGCGATTACGTGACCAGTTAGCACCCAAATCCCAAGTCCAGTTTTCCTTTTCAATGGGACGTCCAGATAATGCCAGCTCTATCCCCTTACTACTCAGTAGTCCGGCATTAATATTTCTCGAACTAAATCCGCTCGAGCTCGGTAATGTCGTAGAAATGATCTGATTTTTATTGTCTAGCGTATAATAGGTCCCTTCAAATTTTAACCTGTTTTTCCAGATTCCGATATCAGCACCAACCTCGTAAGAAGTAGCCTGTTCTGGCTTAAGATTGGGTAAAAGAAGCTTTCCAGAACGTGTGATACGCAACACATCACCCCAGCTTCCGGGATTACTCAGCACATTAAACAAATTGTAGCTTCCGGTATCATTTCCTACACGAGCGATACCACCCCGCAACTTGAAGAGACTCACAGCCGTTGGCAACGTAAAAACACGGTCGGCCAATACGCTCAGGGATGCCGACGGATAGAAGTAAGAACGGTTGGCGGCGGGTAAAGTACTTGACCAATCATTTCGACCTGTCAAATCCAAGTATACCATATCCCGATAACTAAGATTGATCAACCCATAAACGCTATTGACAGCACGCTCTGAAAGACTACTTGCAAAATCCAAGTTCAGCGGACTGATATTGGAAAGACTGTACAAACCAGGAGTGGTTAGGCCAGCACCATTCTTAGAGGCATTTTGTACCGAATTTGATTTAGAATAACGGAGATTACCACCAAGCGATCCTGTTGCATGAAAGTCGCCTACCTTTTTATTATAAGTAGTCAGAAAATCAATATTCTGTTCCATATTCATCAGATTGACAATGCCATAGGCACCTCGTGGTTCATTGGTATAGCTATAGGGTATTTTAGTCTCCCGATTCTCCCAGTATACATCTGTCGCATAGCGCAGCATCATATTCCAATCCTTCCGAATGTTCCAATCCAAGCGCAAATTTCCGAATACACGATCGCGCACAAAACCATTATTGACACCGTAGGCTAAAAAATAAGGGTTATTAAAATTTCCAATTGACTGCGAGCGTTGCTGCAACCCCTCCTGTCCAGGCATCCAATAATCTTTCAGATCCAAGATATTGATGTGAGGTGCGACTTCATATGCCGCCTGCAAAGGATTTGTTCCGCGATTGGTAGCCGGACGATTATTTGAATTGTTTCGACTCGCATCCAGAGACATTCCCAATGAAAGATTATCCCGTAGACGCATCGTTGCATTAATATTTAATGTATTTCTAAACAAATCGGCGTTAGGTACAATACCTCTATTGTTCATATTAGAATAAGAAAAACGATAATCGAGTCGCTCACTGCGATTAGCCAATGAAATGCCATTGGTACTCGTTATTCCAGTCTGTACAAAATTTTTAATATTATTCGGGTAAGACTTTAGTTCTGTCGGGATCTGATTTCCATCGGCATCACGTGGACTATTCCATTGGATGGCCTTATACCCTTTATCCAGAGCAGGCCCCACCATATAACTGGATTCCTCTTCAATCTTCAGATCGCCGGCAAGATCTCCGGGTTTCCAGGGCATGGTACCACTTGCAAATTTGTTATGCAAGTCAATGTAATGATACGGAATATCGAAAACGGTATTGCTGGTCACGTTTATAGTCATTTTCTCCGCATTCTTACCGCTTTTGGTTGTGATCAAAACAACGCCATTACCAGCTCGCGATCCATACAGAGCCGCGGCACTGGGTCCCTTTAAAACAGATATGTTTTCAATATCTTCTGGGTTGATATTGGAGATCGCATTGCCGTAATCGACTTTATTATCATCACCGATTTGGCCGATGTTATTGAGCTGATTCATTATCGGTACGCCATCAACGACAAACAGAGGCTGATTGTCACTACTAAGGGATGAAGCACCACGAATCACCATACTCACCGAAGAACCCGTAGGACCTGTGGCACTGATCGCAACCCCCGGAACTTTTCCTGCCATCGCAATCATAAAATTATCATTGTTCACCCGATTCAGATCTTCCCCCTTCACTGTACCTACAGCATACCCAAGGGAACGGTCCTGCCGTTTGATTCCCAGAGCTGTGACGACCACTTCTCCCAGTTCATTTTTATTTTCTTCTAAAATGACAGACTGTACCCCAGCAGAATTAGCATCTATCTTTAGCGCACTTATTTCCTTGGTTCCATAAGAAATATGGCTAACCAAGATGTTATAAGTACCCGCCGGAACTTTCAATTGAGCATCTCCCTTAGCATTGGTTAGCACACTTTGACCGTTAGATCTAATTTTAATAGATGCTCCAGCAATTGGCTTGCGTGCATTATCGCTGACATGCAGACGCAGATTAAAGGTCTGCTGCACTTCTTCGGTCACCAAAACAACAGCACCGTTTACCTTTTTTGACTGGATATTGGTATTTCTAAAAATATAGCGCAATACTTCTTCAAAACTTGCATTTTGAAAAGTACGCTCTTTTACCAGAACTTCTCCAATTGTAAAACTTGCTTGTCATAACCGATACCGAGACCAGTTTGCTGCGATAGAAGCATGAGCGCCTGCGAAGCATTACCTGCTTTTAGATGGATATTGATTCCTTCTGATTTAACTTGCCTGCTATGGGCATGAATTGAAGTTGCTGTAACTTCAGAGATAAATACAAATGAGCTGAAAGCTAATGCAGCAGCCAATGTGCTGAGCTTCGTAATTTTATACATATATTTGCATTAATGTTTATCATTTAACATGAATTAAGGGTGCTCACTGGTCGATTTTGCGGTTTGCCAGATGAGCACTTTTCTATTGAGAAACTCCCCCCGTTTCCCAACTTTAACTGTTTTAAGTTTAGTGATGTAGTATTATTTCATTTCCTTCCCTCCTAAAATTAATTTGGTGAATATGACAGATCATATGAAGAAGCTGATCGACCGATTTTACCTGCGGTAAAAGCAGTGAATAGCTAAAACGATCTGTATACAAGCTGTCACTGCGTAAGATCAAGCCATAACGGTTGTAAATAAGTTCCTGCAATTCCTGAAAATTAGCGCCAGACATTAAAATACCTCCACGTGTCCAGATATCGGCATGATCAGCATTAGTATCAAACAGTTTACAGCTCCCCAGATTTTTTTCATATTGTAAACTTTTTCCTGCTGTAAGCACGTGTAATGATGGATTTATCTTGCTCCCGACACGCACACGTCCCGTTTTAACAGCAATGGTAATATTTTTTGATTGCTCGGAATTATTGACATTAAAAGAAGTACCGAGCACAGCAATGGTCAATGCTCCCGTTTCGATAGAAAACGGATGTAGTGTATCGCGCTGCACATTAAAAAAGGCTTCTCCTTGATCCAGATAAATTTTTCGGCTTTGCAGATACTCCTGTTCATGATAGCGAACCTGAGTATTTCCATTTAGCATTATGGTGGAATGATCTGGAAGTTGTAACTCCATTTGTTCACCTGGGCGCGTCGAAATCTGTGTGAACACAATTGAAGCCGCCGTGGTATCTTGACGGAAAGGCTGCGACCTTTGATAGAGTAGCAAACCTGAAACACCGAATATCAAAACTGAAGCTGCAATAGAAATCCAGCGGAGCCGTACCACGCGCGCCTGTTTTTTAGTTGCTTGAATGGCAGGAGGAAATGCCGCGAATATCGCTTCCTTTACTTTGGTTTTATGCTGTTCATCTGTAAAAGGATCTGTTGTACCAGAAGACACCTCATCATACCAGCTATCGACGTTCTTTTTTTCCTCATCAGATAGTTTATCTGCCAGGTAACGCTGTATTATATTTTTAAACTCTTCTAAATTCACTTGTGTGCTGTTGTTTTACTTACTACAGGTGAAGAGGTTCAAAATACTTTAAGAAACTGTTTTCTTTAGGTTAAGAAATTATGAAATAGATAGGTGCTCGCTAAAACGAGTAAAATATCATCGTGGTCGGCGAATCGTTGCGTCAGATCTTGCTTCAATATTTTCTTTGCTTCATACAGATGATTTTTTACCGTCTGCTCGGCAATACTCAGTTTTTGAGCAATCTGTTGAATGGAGTAATTATCATTTCTCAAAAGATATACAGCCTGCATGGTTTTGGGTAACCTGGCTACAGAACGATCTACTATATTTTCTAATTCCTGGTACTGCGCATGTGTATTATCGTTTAGAACAGCAAACTTATCCATCCTATACAACATCTTTTCCATGATGCTTTCGCGTACTTTCTCTGTGGCATAATGATTTAAGATCCTATTCTTGATTGCCTTAAAAAAATAGGGTTTTAACGATTCGTAATCCTCCTTAAGCAGGTGGCGTTTTTCCCAAATCTGAATAAATACTTCCTGAACGATGTCTTTTGAAATCGCTTCATCCTGCAAATGCTGGTAAGCTACTGTATATAACTCTTCCCAGTAAGAATCAAAAAAAAAGGTAAAAGCTCGTGGATCTCCATTTTTAAATCGAGACAAATAAAAGATTTCCTTCTTGGTTTGGGTAGACATGACCTGACAAAGATAGGTCGAAGATATTACGCCAATATTAACTTACCATCAACCTTACGACATGCTTATTGGAATAGCCTCAGGATAATGTAAAACTCCTCAAGACCTATTCCCATAAAAGGATAAGCATGATCATGATGGACGGTCAAAAAACACATATATACCTAAGCCTTTCCAGAAAGGAAGCGAGGAGATACCAACCTGCACAAAAGACACCTATGGTAATAATACGACAAGATATTATTAATAAAGATTTTCCGACATGACGCGATAGATATCAAGTGAGATAAAAACACTAGGATTAAGCGTCAAAATAAGTTTAAATAATTCCGCATAAGATCACTTAAAGTGCTACAACTTTGAACAATCTATTTATGTCCAGTTATAACTGATCGAATTATATCACAAAATAAAAACACTTAGTATGAGCAGTATATCCTAACCATAGGAAATTATGGAATTAGATGGCTCAATTTTTGATTTCTTAGGAGAAATCTATTATTAAAACAGATAATTTTATTACAAAAAAACAATTACATGAAGAACTCCTTTAAATCACTATTTACCAAACTTTGTACACTCCTTCTGATATTTCCTGTCCTACAATCCTGTTCTGAAACTCCAGATAAATTCTTTGGTGTAGCGATTTTAAATACCAATACCATATCAGATTTTGGAACGCCCAGATTAGCAAAACAGCTTAATGACAATACGATTGAGTATCCTGACATCCCCTCAAGTAAAAAGAAAGGCGATGAGGCATCAATTGTTGTTCAGAATAAAATTCTTTACTTGGAAAAAGTCCTTAAAGATCTAAATGCACTGTCAACTAATACTGATGATAGAGAAGAAATCAAAAAACAAGCTATTGCTCTTTATGAATTTGTATTACCGGTATATAAAAATGAGTATACAACCTATGCAAAATTATGCGACACGAAAGCTTCCCAGCAACAAAAAGATGAAATTATAACATCAATTGAGAAAAAATACAACGTTGAGTTTGAAAGGCGTCTCATGTCACTTACAGCGCTAGGAAAAGAATTTGCATCCGAAAATAACCTGAATGTAAAGTGGGATTAAGTTCAGTCAATTCAACTATAATTAATGTGGGGCATCATATTACAAAAGAAATCCAACAGAAGTTACAAACTTCAGAATCTCTACTAATCTTCAAAATCTATCATAATGATTTATAAAGGCTGGGGGTTTATTGCCCTTCTTATTCCTGTATGTGCAATATTGATTGGTATTTACTTTTTTGGAACCAATGGAAATTCAAGTCTGCAACTTTTCCTATACAGTCTACTTGCTTCGACACCGATACTGTTTATTCTTGGTATAAAAATGAATAAGAATGCGCGCCACGAGATGTGGTTCATTCCTGTGCAATATTGGGGAATCATTTGGGCGGTTATAGCGCTTGTATTACTTGCACTAAAAAACACGAACATCATTTAAACACAATAAACCCCGCACTATATCGGGGGGGTACCAAAGAAAGTGCAATCCTGGGATTGCACTTTCTTTCTGAAGAAATCATATTGTCATAAAGAGCCCAGGAAGTACTCTTTATGTATTTTAAAATTAAAATATCATTATAGGATATACATCATTCGCTTTTTTTATCTCATTATATTCTCTAATATAATTGGAGAATAAATCATAGTTCAGCTTTTCTTCATTTTCAAGTTTTGCAGCAAGTTCAGGTTCATCAGCAATCATTTTTGCTAGATTAAGATAACGATTTTTCTTCGACATCTTTCCTATAAGTAAACCTGAAATTTTCAATTCTGCAATTTCACCAGTGGAACGTTTCAATGCGTAATAATAATTACTTGATGTTGAAAAACCATTCATCATCTTACCGTTAGCACCCATTATCATACCGCCACCACTTTGTTTTCTAAAGTTATAAACTATAATATCACCATCATGCAGTATTTCCGTAAAGAGCGGTTTCTTTTTCAATTTAACCTTTTCCTTGATGACATACATTTTTGGGTCAGAATCCCTAATTTTCTCAATCCCCACTTCAATGAATGAAGTTGCATAATGCTTCTCTTTTTTATGATTATAGATACGGTAAAGCTGTGGCGGATAATAAGTTTTCTTTTCACTGTCAACAAGCATTTTGACCTTATTGCTTTTTACTGAGCCAATTTCACCATAAATCGTATCCCCTTTCATCGTAATCACATAATCTTTCAATTCTTGAGCTCTAACTTGGTGCGTCGTTATCATCCCTGCAAATAATGAGAGGAAGAACATTATTTTTTTCATAAATTAATAATAGATAATTAGTCGCAAATGTAATAATAATACTATTTCCCAAAGAAGACTTATTTCAACCATGGAATGCTAGGTTGAAGTTGCAATAGATTTATCAATTGTGGTATTGAAAATAAAGAAACCAATTTAATGTTTATCAAAAAGAAAGAGAATAAAACACCCTAAACCAACCTGATATACTAAAGAATATATTTGAAAATTAGGATCCGCACCTACCGTCCAAATATATTCTTATTAGAAATGATAATGTAATCAAGAACTTAAATTAGAATTTAGGTTTTTTAATGTTGATCCATGTTTTATTCGGTTCTTTAATAAGGTCTCCCGGCAATATTCTATTCAGTATAAAGTCCTCCTCCTTAACAACATATGAAGTGGGGCTTTCAGACTCTGGAACATAAACCATTTTAAAGATTGCATCAGGATCTGAACAACTAATATCAGATTCTACGACTTGGATATCATTGCTAGCCAACCAGGCAGCAAGCTCCTCATTGTCAAATTGTCTGATGTAATTAACTTCTGTATCAAAATTTTTTAATTCGATCGCGGCCAGTTCCGGAAAAAAAGTGGTCAGATAACTCTCATACGCTTTTCTATCATTCTTTCTCAAAGCATAATTTTTGACAATGAGACGATGAGGATTATATTCAAAGTTGAAATCATTCGGATTTTCAACAAACCCATAATGCTTATCATAAGCGATAATACGGGTGTCCATATTTAATTTATCTTCTTCCATAATTATACTTTAAAGTATTAACAATTAAAATCACCATATTGTTCAAGAGAAAACTTTGAAGTTAACGCTTTACTTTAAATACAACTATTGACAAGCTACTGCTTTTAATTCTCCTACAATTACAAACTTAATTTCATGGTCTTGTGATTTTTAAAGAAATCAATTCCTATATTTATATAGCTTATAATACCTAAAATATATCAAATAACATGTTTAGCTATAAGAACCTGCTCTATATTATTTCACTTTTTGTATTCTTTGGTTGTCATGGACATCATGCAATTAACTCTAAAGATCCAGCAGAAATCATAGAGAAAAAAGAACAGTTATCATTAAACAAAGATTATTCAACACTTGGAGACCTGATTTACACGATTGATTTTCAAGTAAAAACAGATAATGTAAATGATTATGAAGATGGTTTCATTCCTTGGATACAATTAGAAAAACCCGATGCTGACATGGCCAATCTTCATAATAAGGATGAAATTGTACTGAACAACTCTTCAGTAGAAATACTTATAGACTATCCCTTGAACAAGGAATATAAGTTCACGATAACATCAGAAAAGGGTTTTACCAGAGAACAATTATTACATGCAATCAGTAAACAATATTACATGCTCTATGAGGAAGAAGAAAATAGTGCTACGGTGAAAACGGTTCCATTAGAGAAAAGAACGACCATGTACAATCGAAATGAAACAGATGGTAAATACGGAATTTGGGGGCATGATATAGCAGATTTAGTTCTTTCCAGCATTTTAGTCTACAGATCAAATAATGGAAAAACAATACTTGCACTTCAGATTGAGTCCTAAATCAGTACTGCGAACTATTGACCTATGGCATAAAAATCATCAATAAAAATATCATTTTTGACAGAAATGCATAAATTGAAACGATCACCATCCCAACATAAATGTAAAAAGCTCATTTGATCAATTAAAATAAACATATATATGGACAAAAAAATAATATTACTTTTAGCAAGTTACATTTTAGGGTTTTCAAATTCATATGCACAGGTGACTTCATTTAACATTGACAGCACCAAATTCAAAAAAGAGGTAACATTGGAATTGGATTCGATCTTCTTTAAAGATCAAGAATATCGAAAACAGTATATACAACTTACTAGAAATGGTGCCGATAAAAATGAATTAGCCATTGCATCCAATAATATTCGAATTGCCGATTCGCTCAATCTGATAACAGTTACAAAAATACTTGACCATGATGGCTGGATGGGACCACAGGACATCGGTATGTTTGCCAGTCAAGGTCTATTTTTAGTTATTCAGCATGCAAATTTAACTATTCAGGAAAAGTATCTACCAATAGTCGAGGAGGCTGAAAAGAACGGTAAAACCTTTTCTAGTAATTTGGCCATCTTAAAAGATAGAATTGCCGTCCGAAAAGGCCAAGAACAGCCGTACGGAAGTCAGGGATTCACCGACAAAAAGACTAAGAAAAATTTTATTTATCCAATTATGGACATTAATAATCTTGACAAAAGAAGAGCTGCTATGGGACTTCCACCCATGGTAGAATATGTACCTGGATGGAATATAGAAAAGTACAATACGGATTTACCTGAGATAAAAGAAGCTATAAAAATAATGAAACAGTAACCACGAAATCCTCAGGTTCATGAAGAACTGCATTTTTTCCCTAATAAGGATTAAGTTCAGTTGAGCACATAAAAGCCACTTCTTTATAAAGAAAGTGGCT
>NZ_ASZT02000021.1:0-56537 GCF_001006065.1 Sphingobacterium sp. IITKGP-BTPF85 | reverse complement strand
AATATAGCAACTTTGCTATATCCAAACACCGCCAACTTTTTAAACGTTTAGGATCGCAAGTGTTTTACATTAGATAAAACAGAAATATTATAGATTAAGCGATCGTTTTACGCAAAAGAATCATGTAAAAAATTAATTTTCTTCAAAGCTTAGGGATAATATGCTGTTCTTGATAAGAAATAGATAGTAATGGAAAAAAGAAAGGTACTCGTTTCAGGTGCCAGTATTGCTGGTCCGACCTTGGCATTTTGGTTACATCGATTTGGTTTTGATGTAACCATTGTAGAGCGCGCTGGTGAATTGAGATTGGGCGGGCAGAATATAGATGTGAGAGACGAAGCTCAGAAAGTAGTGCAGCTGATGGGACTGGAAGATGAAATCAAGGCTGCTAATACGGGAGAATTAGGTATACGCTTTGTTGATGCCAACCATCATATCATAGCCGAATTTCCTAAAACTAATTCAGGATTTGGAACAGCAGAACTTGAAATTCTACGTGGAGATCTTGCTCAGATTCTTTTCAATGCGACTAAAGATAATGTATCTTACATGTTTGGTGATCAGATCTTAGCTTTGCAAGAAGAAGAAAATAAGGTCAATGTTACGTTTAAAAATAGTGCTCCGCGTTCTTTTGATCTGGTGATTGCTGCTGATGGGATTCGTTCGACAACTCGCAAATTGATGTTTGGAGATGAACCGATTCTTAAATATATCGGAGTTTATTGTTCTTATTTGACGATTCCGCGTATAGATTCAGATACCGCATGGGCTTATTGGTATAATGCGCCAGAATCAAGAGTCTTGAATTTGAGGCCAGACAATGTGGGAACAATACGTGCTTCATTTTCATTTCTCTCCCCAGAGAAGGGGTATGAAAACCTAGACTTATCGGAGCAGAAAGAAATTTTGAGACAGAAATTTACTGATGCAGGTTGGCAGGCAACTCGTATATTGAAAGGATTGGAGCAAAGTACGGATGTCTATTTTGATAGTATAAGTCAGGTGAAAGCGCAAAGCTGGACTACTGGAAGATGTGCAATGGTAGGTGATGCTGCTTATTGTCCAACTCCGATGACAGGAATGGGAGCAAGCCTTTCTATAGTTGGGGCATATGTACTGGCAGCTGAACTGGGAAGACATTCCGATCATCAAGATGCTTTTGATGCTTATGAAAAGCTAATGCGGCCTTATGTTGAAGAGATTCAAAATCTCCCTCCAGGAGTACCATGGATTGCGCATCCTAAGACACGATTTGGAATTACTGTATTTAATGCTGCTGTTGCATTGGCATCTAGTAAGTTGGTGAAGAAAATCTCTAAACTGTTTACTGGAAAAGGGAAAAAGAAAATAAAAGAGCGTATTCAATTGCCCCATTATGATTTTAAGAATAGGATCAAATAATGGCCATTTTCACAAAATGTATGATCATAGAGCGGATAAAAATTAAGAGTGTTAAATCATAATATTGATTTAACACTCTGTTTTGATTTGTATGTTGAAAATTAAGTGATTTAATTATTTAAAATGATCAATTATGAAAAGGATATTTCGTGAAAGTCATCATTATCAATAATAGAAAATTCCTTTTTGAAGTGATCATATTTATAAAAAGAGGTGCCATAGTTCAGTAAAGAACTATCGTTATCATAATTATATTGATAAAATAAAGGGGCGTAATACAAGTTAATACCTATATTTTCAATTGATAGCATATACCAGTCGCGATATAAGTATTGATCATTTTTTCTTTTTGTTCAGCGGTAAAGGGAAGTATTTCCATATAACTATTTTCAATCTCCCAGTTTTCAATCTCTTGAACTAAAAACTCAGCTTCCTTCCGGTTAAAAAAATATCTTTTATAACCGAGGCTTTGAATATTGTCTAATAATTCTATTTCATGTAGTATTTTTGGATCTACTGGATATTTTAAGCGATATTCAATGAGTTCCTGTGTTAGTTTTTCATTTTTCTCATTTTCTTTTTGCTCGAAAAACTCTTCTATGGTTATGTTTTGAGCGTTTAATAATTCCTTGATTTCTTTCTTTAATCTTAATTTCGGTTTTTGGTTTTCTTTCTTCTTCATAAATTAATCGTTTTCAGTCAAGTGTTTGGTTGTTATCTTATTATGGATCATTGAATCTTATAATCTTTGATCATAATCAATTGAATCAGAAATTTATGATTTAGCCTATTATAAGTGTTTTTTTTTAGCTGTGGATCACTTTTATTCTGATACTGTTATTGAAAAAGATAAAGTTGACTTGGTTTATACATAGTTAATAATCGAAAGATGAATATAAGAAATAAATTTTATTTTTTATTGTTGTATGTAATTATTGTTACACAAGAGAAATTGGTATGTTTTGTATCAAACCACTTACTATGCTTGGTAAGTGGTTTTTTTCTGTTTTTAGATTGATCACGATCGCGAGTTGGTTTCGCAAATGAGAGTTGGTTTTAACGAGTTATTCCTTTTTTTCCTAAGTTTAGATCTTGAGCTCTACACGATGAGTCCCATTTGTCAAGTCTAATGTTTTAGCATCCTGTACCTTTTTTCCGTTGCATTTGATGATAATCGTATTGTCTGGGGCTGTAAATGTTGCACTGCTACCTATGGGGATCTCAATTTCCACCGTAAGCTTATCCTTATTTATGTACCAATTAACAGCAATTTTTCCATATGGGCTGTCTACATGTGATTTTGTCCAGGTGACTCCTGTAGGAATTTGAGGCATGATATTGACATGTTGATAGCCGGGATAGTTTTCATCTGGACGAATACCAGCTACTGCTTGGTAAAACCAGGTCCCTATCCCATTGTAGCAATTGTGAATGCGGCTTCTTTCGCCACTCCAATATTCCCAAGTGGTACTGGCTCCATTGTCTATCATATGGAGATAGCCCGGGTAATCACGTTTTTTAAGCATAGTGTACATAAAATCTGTTGCCTTTTGATCTACCGCCCATTGTGTTAGTATTGGAACACCAACAAGACCAACAGCGATATGATTTTGATGTTTTTCAGCCGTTAATTCCATGAGTTTTGTTTTTACTGTTTCCATCTTATCAATTGGGGTAGCGCCTACCAACATCGGATAGCTCATGTCTAGCTGTGATCCTGTAGCATAACTGTTTGTTGTCGAATTAAAAAAGTTTTATGCAGCAGGGTATTTAACTTGTTTTTTCGGTCTGCAAATGAGGCCGCTTCTGTTGGCTTGTTTAAGAAACGGGCAATTTTTTCCATGGTTCCAAGGCATTCACTGATGAAACAGTTGTTGACAAGGTCTACTGACATTTGGTTTCCAGCGTCTACTCCGGCTGGAGCTAACCAATCTCCTAGAAACCAATCACGGTATTTCGTGTCTGGCCAGCGTTTTAATAAACCGTCAACAGTATGTTTATCAACATAGCCCATCCACATTTTCATCTCTTCATAATAGCGCTTAATTAATCGAGAATCAGCATAATTGACATGAGTTCGCCAAGGTGCCATAACGAAAAAACCACACCAGTAAGGACCTCCGCCACCAGCTCCCGGATTTGGTGCCACATGCGGAAGACTTCCACCTTCACGCATCGAATCTGACCAAGCCTGAATCCAATTATTAAAAAGCGGAGATACATCAAACATCGTTTGAAAAGTATTTGTTGATGAATTTCCATCTCCACCGTAACCCGCACGTTCTAGATGTGGGCAGTCTACCTGATAGCCACCAAAACTTAGATTACGCATCGTATATTGAATCATATCGTGAATAGCATTTAGATCGGTATCGGAACAAGAAAATGATGAAGTCGTACGGAAGTCGGTATGAATCAGGTATCCACGGATGTTCGGTAAATGTGGTGCGGTTTGTACATTTGAAATCCGGACATATTGAAAGGCGTGATGATTGAATTTATTGATAAAGACCTCTTCAGGTTTACCAGAAGCAATGTAAGTATCACTTTGACCTTGATCTTGAAAATTACCCTGTTGATCGAGATGATCGCTATACTCGACCTTGATCTCCTGGTTGGGCAGTAGTCCTGTTAATTTTATTTCGAACCAACCGTTTAGCGCTTTTCCCATGTCGATGAGCCAGCTGCTTGCCTCTAGTGGCTTGATATTTTTCGCAATTTGAGTAGCTTGTATCTTATTTGGTTCATTCATTTGGGGAGTGGCCAAGCCGGCTGGAATCGCAACTTGCTCTGCTGGAATCCACTTTCTTTTATTTAATGTATTTGTCGCCATATCTGACGGATTTAGATTTGCATCAATGCGTTCGCCGCCAAAGGCCAAAGCATTCCAAGAGCCGGTATCACGATAGCCACTAGCAGAGGCTTCCCATGAGTTATCGGTCTTGATGATAGTCGTCCATTCTTTATGGTTCAATATGTCAATCTGTGCACGGACTACTGCACCATTGAACTTGACATTAAAACCAGTGGTGGGTTTAAACCAAGCAGTACCAAGCCATAAAACGACGCTATTGTCACCGATTTGGAGGTAAGGCTTTATATCGTAGGTTGTAATCAACGATCTTTTATCTAGATGTGAAACAGCAGGAGCCAGTATATCAGTACTTACTTTTTTACCATTTACATAGAGCTCATAATAGCCCAGTGCATTGATATGTATCAAGGTAGGACTGAGCTTTGTGAGCTTGAATTGTTTTCTTAATAATGGGCTTTGTATTCCTGAAAGACCAATAAATTGTCCTTGAAGTTTATCATCAGCAATAATACCAATACCGAAGCGGTTGATGGGGCTCCATGCTGAGGCTTGATTCTTCTCATTCCATACACGAACCCGCCAATAAGACTGTGTTCGAGGGCGTAGTTCCTGGCCAGAATAAGGTATCATTATTGAAGCTGAGGATTGAATTTTTCCTGAATCCCAACGGTCTGCAAGATTTTTTTTAGCTAAAGAAGTACTGTCCGAAGCAACCTGTATTTGAAAATAGCGCTGTTTCATAGTAACTTCTGGGGCGGTGATTTTCCAACTGAGGTGCGGATGCTGGTTGTCGATCGCCAAGGGATTTATTAAATTTTCGCAACGTAAGTCGAATATTGTAATGGGCTTTTTTTACCCCAAGTGACTAAACTAAGGGTGCATAAAAACCAGAGGAAAAAGTAAGATTTATTTATTATCATAATTCAGTATGTAGCATTATTGCTTAGTGGTTTATACACAAATCTATAGGAGGTACATGCTAATTCCTACCCGTTGAATATGATTGGTAGAATTTATTTTGTAATTTCAAACTTAATGCGCTGTAAGGTAGTGTTTTGTGTATTTTTAGTATCTTGGAAATAGTAAGTGTTATAGATGCTGTTGGATGTGTATGCTGGGTGAATTACTTGGTTTTGGAACACTTGAACATTATAAAAATAAGTAGTTATAATTTGAATCAAGAAAGCGGATATAGAGCGATTAGACTGCGATAAATACGACGTTTTTCGTGTGAAATACGATTATTAATGTAATTGTATTGTGTTTCTAAGCAAATTTATCTAAGTTTATAGACAACCATTTTTATAGACGAGTGAAGGGTAACATCAGAACAACAATATCAACTATTTTTTGTATCATAATTTTTTGCCATAGTGTTTATGCATCTAGGGAAATAGATTCTTTATTGAAGGTGTTGGATAAAACTATAGCAGATCGTGCAGTTTATACGGCAAATAAAGAAAAACGTATTGATTCGATAAAAAAGATATTGAAGAATCAAGAGGCTCTGGAAGATCAATATAGACTTAATGGTGATGTGATTTCTGAATACCAGTCGTTTAAATGCGATTCGGCTTTGGTGTATATAGAACGTAACCTTCAGATCGCAAAGGATCTGAAGAATACTGATTATCTTGATGAAAGTAAACTAAAGCTTGCGTTTGTCTCTTCGATGTCTGGACTATTTACACAGGCAGCAGAAATTTTTCAAACGATTCATTATGACAGTCTGCCGGTTCATCTCAAAGTGTTGTATTGGTGGAGTCACATTCGCTACAATGAGAATCTGGTCAAGTATACGGATAGTCCTAAGTTCGAACGAGTTTATGCATCAGAAAATAAGAAGTCACGAGATGCATTAATGAGCTTATTGGATCCTAAGGGAGAGATGTATCTGAAAGAGATGGCCTTTAAATTAAAAGGAGATGGTGATTATGCCGCTTCGGCTAAAATTCAAAAAGATCTTTTTAAAACGGCAGAACCTAATACACATGGGTATGCAATGAGTGCCATGGGGTTGGCTATGGTTAATAAGGAGTTGGAAAACCGTGAGTTGGAAGAAAAATATTTGATTCTTGCAGCTATTACGGATACTCGACTCGCAATCAAAGAAAATGAATCTTTGCTCACACTGGCGATACACCTGTATACTAATGGCGATGTAAATCGTGCGTATAATTATGTGCGAGCTTCTTTGGATGATGCCAACTTTTACAATTCAAGGTTTAGAAATGCCGTGATTGCACGGACGCAACCCATTATAGAGGCAACCTACTTGGCCAAGATTGAGCAACAACGAGAGAATTTACATTTGTATGCGCTGTTGATCAGTGTTTTTGCTGTCGTTTTGATTTTGTCTCTTTATTTCCTTTATCGACAGATCAAAGTGGTTTCTACTGCTAAGAAGAATTTAAGTCTGATCAATGTACAATTGATTTCTGTCAACCACCGGTTGGATGAAGCCAATCTCATTAGAGAAAAATATATCGGTTACTATATCAACCAATGTGCTGTTTATTTGGATAAACTGGATGAATACCGTCGTAATGTGAATCGTAAGATTAAAGCAGGGCAATATGAAGCATTGCAAAAATTGACCGTATCTACTACAGCTTTGGAAAAAGACGCATTGGAGCTTTATCAGGATTTTGACAGAACCTTTTTAGAGGTATATCCAACTTTTGTGGATGAGCTGAATCTCCTTTTGCGGGAAGAGGAACGCTTTAGTCTAAAAAAGGACAATTAAATACTGAGCTTCGTATTTTGGCTCTGATACGTCTGGAGATAACCGATGTTAACCAAATTGCTACTTTTCTACGATATTCAATACAGACAATTTATAATTATAAGAGTAAGCTGAAAGCAAAAGCACTAACAGATAACGAGAGTTTGAAGATAGAGTGAAGAAAATTGGCAGTTTTGTTCGATAAATTTTCCATTTCATTTACCAAATATCTTTTTCAATAAAACTGTAACTATTTGTTTTTGTGTGTGTTAATTGTTTGTTTTCTTTAAAATAGTTTACCGAAACGCTACCTGCATATACAGGTGGGCGTTTTGATTTATAGCTTTGTTTTACACTTGCTTCCACATAGAAAGGGACAACATTCCGAGGGCAAGAAAGAGAACCATTTTATAAATTATAAACCATAGTATGAAAAAAAACTATTCAATCTCTTGGTGTTTAGTCATCAGTTTTACTGCTTTATTTTTTTACGGATCTGTAGGGAAAGCACAACAGATCACTCCATTTAAACAGGGTGATCGTGTGGTGTTTTTAGGCAATAGCATTACCGATGGAGGACATTATCATGCCTATATCTGGCTCTATTATATGACCCGTTTTCCAAATATGAATCTAATGTTTTTGAATGCTGGGATTGGTGGGGACAAAGCTAGTGATATGGTTAAACGTCTGGATGGTGATGTTTTTAGTAAAAAACCAACTGTACTGGTCAGTACTTTTGGTATGAATGATTCCGGTTATTTCGAATATAATGGCTCGGAAGCAGAAAAGTTTGCAGATGAAAAAGTGAAGGAATCGCACGAAGCTTTCAAACAGATGGAAAGACGGTTTAAAGAGCTTCCAAAAACTAGAATTGTATTGGTCGGTAGTTCACCCTATGATGAGACAGCAGTCATTGCGGGCAATACTCCTTTTAAAAATAAAAATAAAGCCATGTTGCGTATCGTTGATTTTCAAAAACAATCCGCACAGGCTAATAAATGGGAGTTTTTCGACTATAATACGCCAATAACTGCAATAAATAAGCAATTTCAACAGATAGATCCCGGATTTACGATCTCGGGTAATGATCGTATCCATCCTGATAACGATGGTCATATGGTAATGGCTTATCTTTTTCTTAAGGCTCAGGGATGGGCTGGACAAAAGGTCGCAGCGATGTCATTGGATGTTAGTAATATGAAAATCTCGGATTTGGAAAATTGCAAGATTTCAAATCTTAAGAAAAATGTAAATGAAGTAAGCTTTGATTATTTAGCGGGATCGCTGCCGTATCCTTTGGATACAGTAGCTCGCGGCTGGGGAAGTAAGAAAAGTCAATTTAAGGCTACTGAAATTGTGCCCTTTATGGAAGAAATGAATCAGGAACTGTTGACCGTAAATGGACTGGAAGGAAAATATAAATTGTTGATCGACGGAGAATTTATTGGTACCTGGTCTGCAGATGACTATAAAAAAGGGATTAATTTGGCCGATTTAAACCAAACGCCGCAATATCAGCAGGCATTGCGTATCATGCACCTGAACGAAGAACGTTGGGAAGTAGAACGTCGTTTTAGAGATTATGCCTGGGTACAATACAATTTCTTTCAACCTAAGGGATTGCTAGATGCCAATAACCGGAAGGCAATCGAAGTATTTGATCAGTATAAAGATAAGGATGGTTGGCTAAATGCTAAACGTGATCTGTACAGCAAAGCGATGTTTCCTGAAGTGAGAAAAGCTTGGCAAGGGGAAATGGATCTTTTATTGGATCTGATCAAAGAAACAGCCAAACCATTGAAACGAAAAGTTATACTAGTTAAAGTCAGCTAGTTTGCATCTTATGAGAAAGTGTATTTTGGTTTTGATGCTCGGTTTTTGTCTGTTTCCGACTGGTTCGAAAGCACAGAAAGCTTATTTTGTAGATGGCTATCATGGTGGAATCTATGGACATTACCCACTTTGGGTCACGCAATTTATGGTTGATAAAATGGAGCAGCACCCAGAATGGAAACTGGGATTAGAAATTGAACCTGAGACCTGGGATTCTGTAAAGTTCAGTCTCCTGTGGCCTATGCAACTTTAGTCGAATGGTATTGAATAATAGGGTTGAGTTTACAAATCCGACTTATGCACAACCTTATGCTTATAATATTTCAGGTGAAAGTCTTATTCGTCAATTTGAGTACGGTATAAAGCGCCTGCATGAACATTTTCCTGGATTATCATTTCATACTTATGCTGTGGAAGAACCATGCTTTACGAGTAGTTTACCACAATTATTAAAGCAATTTGGTTTTAAGTATGCTGTGCTCAAATCACCAAATACCTGCTGGGGTGGATATGCAAGAGCTTACGGTGGTCAGTTGGTCAATTGGGTAGGACCTGAAGGGACCAGTATTTTGACAGTGCCACGCTATAAAAGTGAAGCTCTGGAGGAGAATTCAACTTGGCAAACCACTGCATGGAACAACTCTACGGCTTTTCTGCAATCAAGTTATGATTATGGTATCCAAGACCCGGTTGGTATGTGCTATCAGGATGCTGGATGGAAAAATGGGCCTTGGTTAGGTTTTGGTGAAAATATTAAGAACAAATCAGTGTATGTTACGTGGAAGGAGTATTTCGAAGAAATTTCTCCAGGTAAAACAACAGATAACTGGCATTTTTCTCAAGAGGATGTTCTCGTTAATCTGATGTGGGGAAGTCAGGCTCTACAACGTATAGGACAACAGGTGCGGCGTGCAGAAAATATGATTGTAAGAAGTGAGAAAATAAGTGCCATGGCGAATCTTGAACACCAGTATCTACCTGAAGAGGGTAGCTATATGGATGCTTGGCGAACTTTAATGATGGCACAGCATCATGATTCCTGGATTGTTCCTTATAATCAGTTAAATAGTAAACAGAATTGGATTAGTGCGATTAAGGATTGGACTGATCATACCACATTGATTGCAGAGCAGAACAATGAACGTGCGCTATCAAGTTTTAAGTTAATAGGTAATTCCGTAGAGAAAGGATTGGGATTTATTAGAGTGTATAATAGTATCGCAAGTGCAAGGTCGGAGGTCGTTTCGTTGGTACTTCCTGATAATTTGATGACGGCAGATATTGCCATCTATAATAGTCAGGGAAAATTGATTGCCTCTACAGTGACTTTAAATGGAACTGTGCCCGTCGTAAAGTTTAAGGCGCAAGTTCCAGCAATGGGATATGCTACTTATGCGCTTCAGAAAAGAAAATCTAAAAATAAGAGCAGTAAACATGTAAGTTTTGATGCACAAGGAAATTGTATCCTGGAAAATGATCAGTATAAAATTGTATTAGATAAAGCTAAAGGTGGCACAATAAAAAAAATGATTGCAAAATATGTTGATAATAAGGATTTTGCAAGCAATGGAGATTCCTATAGTATGGGAGAATTATCAGGATTCTTTTATAGTGATAAACAATTCTACTCCTCTGCACAGGCTCCAGTAAGTATTGCCGTGTTAGAAGATAATCAATTGGTAACTAAGGTAGAAGTTAGAGGAACAATCGCCTCACATCCATTTGTTCAGGTGATTACGCTTGAGGCTGGGCAAAAACGAATTGATTTTGATCTGCGGATCGATTGGAAAGGTAATGTTGGTATTGGAGAATACAAACAAGAGTCCAATTGGACAGATAATAGACGGGCATTTACCGATGACCGTTATAAGCTGAAGGTTATGTTTCCAAATAGTTTGGGTAAGACTAAATTATTTAAAAATGCACCTTTTGATGTTTGCGAAAGTGCATTGGAAAACACCTTCTTTGGTCAGTGGGACTCCATAAAGCATAATGTGATCTTGAATTGGGTGGATGTCAATAAGGAGGATGAGTCTTATGGTTTGGCACTTCTGTCCGACCATACGACATCTTATTTGCATGGCGAAAACTATCCATTAAGTTTAACAGCACAGTATTCAGGAATCGGCCTTTGGGGTATGGATTATAAAATTGATGGACCGACCGTAATGAAATATGCACTGATTCCACATCATGGAAAATGGGATGAAGCAAAAATTGCAAGTCAAAGTACTTATTGGAACGAGCCCTTGTTGACGGCTTATCAGCCGGAGGTAGCATTGACAGATCATTCTTTCGTCAAAACAGAAGGGTCAGGATATGAGGTTACCACAATGAAGTTGTTGATGGAGGGATATTGCTTCGTTTGTTTAACGCAGAAGGCAACGCTTCTCCGCAACAAATCGCCTTAGGTTTTCAGGTATCGAAGGTTTCAGAAATTTTACTCAATGGTGATGAGATTCAAGAACTTCCGCTGATTAAAAATGGTCTGATGCAATCCTTTACTGTGCAATTGCCGCGGTATGGAATAAAAACATTACGGATAACTAAATAAACGATAAGATTATAATTAAATATTGATGTCTAACAAAATAGTTTTAAATACGCTTTCTTGCATTCTTCTTTTGTTGATTTCTTGTACAGCAAATAAGCAAGGGAATAGTTTTTTGCCAAGTTCTCATGTCAATCCCTTTATTGGTGCCAGTACAAGCGTGGGGGCTGCAGAAGTTTATCATGGTTTAGGAAAAACATTTCCTGGCGCAACCACCCCTTTTGGAATGGTACAAGTGAGTCCCAATACGATAACAGGAGGTGATAACAGCCCTGGTTATAGCGATGAACATCGTACGATCGAAGGATTTGCTTTTACACAGATGAGCGGGGTAGGCTGGTATGGTGATCTTGGAAATTTTCTGGTGATGCCCACAACAGGTGTATTGAAGACGATCGCAGGTAAAGAAGATGGCAGTATCGCTGGTTACCGTTCTACTTACAATAAAGCAACGGAAATTGCTCAGGCGGGCTACTATGCTGTAGATCTGGTAGATTACGGAATTAGGAGTGAGGCAACTGCGGCACCACATAGTGGAATGCTGAAGTTTACTTTTCCAAAACATGATTCCTCAAGAATTCAGATTGATCTGGCGCGTCGGGTAGGCGGTACAGCTATAGAGCAATATGTAAAAAAGGTTGATGACCATACGATCAAAGGTTGGATGCGTTGTACGCCTGATGGTGGAGGTTGGGGAAATGGTGATGGAAAGGCAGATTATACGGTTTATTTCTACGCTTATTTTAGTAAACCCTTGACAAACTATGGTTTCTGGCGTGCTACTATTCCAGACAATCAGATACGTAAGCGCGAAGAGGTGATGAGTATACCTTACCAAAAGCTGATTAAAAAAGCAGAAATCATTAGAGGAAAGGATGAACTACAGGGAAAGCATCTGGGTTTTTTCTCTGATTTTGAAACTGAAAAGGATGAGGTGGTGACATTGCAAGTAGGGATCTCTTTTGTTGATATGGATGGTGCTGAACAAAATTTTAAAGGTGAAATTCAAGGGAAAGCTTTCGATCAAGTACGTGAGCAGGCTACAAAACTATGGAACCGCGAGTTGAATCGGGTGCAGGTAAAGGGAGGTACGGATGAACAAAAAACAGTTTTTTATACGGCACTATATCACAGCATGATCGATCCGCGGACCTACACAGATTTGGACGGTCGCTATCGTGGTGGAGATAAGAAAATCCATGATCATGTGCATTTCACAAAACGTACTATTTTTAGTGGATGGGATGTGTTTCGTAGTCAATTTCCTTTACAGACCATTATAAATCCAAGATTAGTAAGCGATCAATTAAATTCGCTGATCACTCTTGCTGATGAATCTGGACGTGAGTACTTTGAGCGCTGGGAACTACTGAATGCGTATTCGGGTTGTATGATTGGGAATCCGGCCTTATCGGTGCTAGCCGATGCTTATGTAAAAGGGATTCGGGATTATGATGTTGAAAAAGCTTATCAGTATGCTAAAAATACATCCAAATTGTTTGGGAATGATAAGTTAGGTTATACGGGTCCTCCCTTTAGTATTTCCAATACGCTCGAATATGCTTATGCTGATTGGTGCATCGCTCAGGTAGCTAAGGGGTTGGGTAAAACAGAAGATGCTAAACTTTTTGAACAAAAGGGGCAGGCTTATCGAAATATTTTTGATCAGGAAAAAGGCTGGTTTCGACCACGTTTGGAGGACGGTTCTTGGGAAGTGTGGCCTGAAAAGGGACGTACCAAGGAATGGTATGGAACTATCGAATCAAATGCCTATCAGCAAGGTTGGTTTGTGCCTCAAGATATTCCAGGGATGATTGCTCTGATGGGCGGACAAGAAAAAGTACTGTCCGATTTAAGTGATTTCTTTGCGAAGACACCTGATAATTTATTGTGGAATGATTATTACAATCACGCCAATGAGCCTGTTCACTTGGTTCCTTTTCTGTTTAACCATTTAGGCGCTCCGTGGATGACACAGAAATGGACACGCCATATCTGTGAAAAAGCCTATAAAAATAGTGTTGAAGGAATTGTCGGGAATGAGGATGTAGGTCAGATGTCAGCTTGGTATGTATTGAGTGCTTCAGGAATTCATCCTTCTTCTCCTGGCAGTACACGTTATGAAATCACTAGCCCTGTTTTTGATGAAATTGTTTTTCCATTGGATAAGGATTATTTCAAGGGTAAGGATTTTGTCATCAAAGCATATGATAATAATGCGAAAAATATATACATCCAAAAAGCTATGTTAAATGGAAGCCCTTATGATAAATGCTACTTAGATTTCACGGATATCGTGTCGGGAGGAAAGCTAGAATTGTTCATGGGTGAACAACCGAATAAAGAATGGGGATTGGCGAAATAAAGACCAATGCATTGGGATATCCAATTTGCTTGAATTAATTATGAAAAGAATAACCTTAATATTGATAAGCTTGATGCTGGCTAACTTATGTTGTATCGCGCAGCTGAAACAGTTATCGCTAAATAGTGACAATCCAGCTATTATCTGGGAGGTAAAGCCACAAGCTGAATTGCCATATACTGGTCAAGAAATATCGAAACCAGATTTTGCAATGGAAAAGGCGGTCAAAGCAGTGGTACCAGGGGTAGTGTTTACGGCTTATGTGGAAGCTGGTCTTGTGCCGGACCCTAATTTTGGTGATCATATTCATCAGGTAGACGAGACATTCTTTAATCGACCATTTTGGTACCGTACAAACTTTAAATTACCAACGAGCTATAAGGTGGGACAACGACTATGGCTACAGTTTGATAATACCAATCGCTACGCTGATTTTTATGTGAATGGTGTAAAATTATCCGGGACTGTAGGTTCAACCAAAGATGTTTCAGGTCATATGTTGAGAACGAAATACGAAATCAGTCACCTCATCAAGCCAGGAAAAGAAAATGCAGTAGCTGTGCTCATTACCGACGCAGATCAAAAGAAAACTCGAACGGCGAAAGATCCATTTGGTGTAGTAGCTAGTCCGACCTATCTTTCTGCAGCGAGTTGGGCCTGGATGCCTTATGTACCAGGACGATTGGCAGGTATAACAGGCAATGTATCACTGACTGCAACAGGAGATGTAACAATGGAAGATCCTTGGGTACGGTCCGAACTGGAATCTAACGATATAGCATATCTATTTGTATCCACAGAACTGAAAAATAGTGGGGATAAAGAAAAAGAAGTCGTGCTTTCCGGTGTGATACAACCTGGAGATATCCGTTTTAGCAAAAAAGTAAAAATTGAAGCGAATAGCAGTACAAAAGTATATCTAAGTCGTGCTGAAGTTAAAGAATTTATTCTCCGAAAACCGAAATTATGGTGGCCAAATGGTTATGGTGATCCCAATTTGTATACCTGTACCTTGACAAGCAGTGTTGATGGAGAGTTTTCGGATCAGAAAGAAATCAGTTTCGGAATTCGTAAGTACGAGTACCACTATGTTCCTAACAAAGCAGGCTGGCCTGTGCTCACCTTTTTGATTAATGGACAGAAGGTTTTTCTAAAAGGAGGCAATAGGGGAATGAGTGAATATTTGTTGCGTTGCCATGGTGAGGAGTATGAACAGAAAATCAAGCTGCATAAAGATATGAACTACAATATGATCCGACTGTGGACAGGAACCGTTACTGATGACGAGTTTTATACTTATTGTGACCGCTATGGAATCATGGTATGGGATGACTTCTGGTTGTATGTTGCCTATAATGATGTTGTCGATGACGAAGATTTTAAAGCGAATGCATTGGATAAAGTAAAAAGATTGCGTAATCATCCGAGTATTGCACTTTGGTGCGGAGCTAATGAAACGCATCCAAAACCAGAATTGGATCACTATTTACGATCAATTGTTGCGCTAGAAGATCATAATGATAGAATGTATAAATCAAGTTCTAACCAAGACGGGCTTTCTGGAAGTGGCTGGTGGGGCAACCAACCGCCTAAACATCATTTCGAAAGTTCGGGTAGTAATCTAGCCTGGAATGATCCTGCATATCCTTATGGATCGGATAGGGGGTATGGTTTACGTACCGAAATCGGTACAGCTACTTTTCCAAATTTTGAAAGTGTAAAAGAGTTTATTCCTGCCGATAAACTTTGGCCCTTACCTACAGACGAACAATTAGAAAAAGATGACGACAATGTATGGAACAAACATTTTTTTGGTAAAGAAGCTTCAAATGCCAGTCCGATTAAATATAAAAAGTCCGTGAATACACAATTTGGTGAATCGGATAATCTAGAAGCTTTTTGTGAAAAAGCACAGTACCTGAATCTGGAGGTAATGAAGGGGATGTATGAAGCTTGGAATGATAAAATGTGGGAGGATGCTACCGGTATGCTGATCTGGATGAGCCAGTCTGCCTATCCCTCTTTTGTTTGGCAAACTTATGACTATTACCATGATGCTACCGGTGCTTATTGGGGAGCAAAGCAAGCATGTGAGCCTCTACACATACAGTGGAATGCTTCGAACAATAGTATTAAAGCGATTAATACCACAGCGCAGGAGCTCCATGGCGCTTCTGCCTCTGCAAAAGTTTATAATATAGCAGGTAAAGAACTTCTAGAATATGCCAAATCTTGTGTTTTGAATTTACCAGCAAGTGATAAAAAAGAGGTTTTTAAACTAAATTTTAATCAAGGGAATTTGGCGTTTGAGAAACCGGTATATGCTTCTTCTGAACAAGGCAATGGTCAAGCTCGTTTTATAACCGATGGTGCTAGTGCTAGCCGCTGGGAGAGTAAACCAACTGATCAGGAATGGATTTATGTCGATCTTGAGAAGTCAGAAAGCTTGCATCAGGTTCGTATCAAATGGGAGCAGGCTTATGCGTCAACTTATGCACTACAAATATCGCAAGATGCTAAAAATTGGAAAACGGTCAAACAACAAGAAGAAGGTAAAGGAGGCACGGAAGAAATTTCGCTGAATGGAGTAAAAGCACGTTATGTCAGGATATTGGCCATGAAAAGAGCCTCAGAATATGGTTTTTCGATTTTTGAGTTAGAAGTTTTTGGAAAAGATAAAAAAAGAGCTGAAGAATCCCCGTTACAGTTTATTAAACTGCAGTTAAAAGATAGTCTAGGAACAGTACTATCTGAAAATTTCTACTGGCGAAATGCAGAAGTAGATCTTGATTATACGGATTTAAATGCATTGCCGGCAGCACCACTAACATTTCAAATTTTTGATATATCCACTAATGGCGACACAAAAATCCGCGTTAAAAATGAGGGAGCTACAGTAGCTTTTGGCAATCGTCTACGCTTGCTTGACAACCAGTCTGGAGAACGTATTTTGCCAGTACTTTTTTCGGATAACTATTTCACGTTACTGCCCGGAGAAGAGAAAACGATTCGTATTGATGGCGTAAAACAGGACCAGCTGAAACAAGCGTCGCTTTTGTGGAAACAATACGGTCAGGAGGAAAAAACAATGCTAAAACTAGATAAAAATTAAAACACACAATCTATAATCATCTATCAAATGAAAAGGAAAATTATATGTTATCTAATGACTGTATTGTTCGGATGGAACCAAGGTTATGCGCAACAGACCGATCTGGTTAAATATGTCAATACGTTGCAGGGGACAGACTCAGAATGGTCTCTGTCTTACGGAAATACTTATCCTACTGTAGGTTTACCTTTTGGTGTGCATTTCTTTTCGGCACAGACAGGTAAGAACGGAGATGGTTGGAAATATCAATATAAAGCAAATACGATTCGTGGATTTCAACAAGTACATCAATGTAGTCCTTGGATGGGAGATTATGCTGTCTTTTCTTTAATGCCGGGAATCGGTCAGTTAAAGGTACAGGAGGAAGCTCGCGCCTTATCTTTTAGTCATGAAAATGAAGTGGCTAAACCGAATCATTATGCGGTGAAATTTGATAATGGTATTTATGCTGAAGTTACCCCAGTAGAACGGGGTGGACATATGCGGTTTAGTTTTCCTAAAAAAGAAAATGCCTATTTGATACTGGATGGTTTTATGAAAGATAGTGAAGTGACGATCATTCCGGAGGAACGAAAGATCATGGGATATGTCAACAACGGCCGTTTTGTCCCTGAAAATTTTAGGAACTATTTTGTATTGGTTTTTGATCAGGATTTTAAAGCTTACGGTACTTGGGAAAATGTAAACAACAGCAACGAAGGAGGAAATAAACATGCTGCAGGAAAGGGGGTAGGTGCTTATCTGGAATTCAAGCCTGGGACAAAAGTTGAAGTGAAAATCGCCTCCTCATATATAAGTCCAGCACAAGCCGAACGTAATTTTGACCAGGAATTGGATGGGAATAAGAATTTTGAGGTAAATAAAAAGAATGCATTTGATACTTGGAATTCGTTGTTGAATAGAGTCCTGGTAGAGGGGGGCACTGAGGCGGAAAAGGCAACTTTTTACTCTTGCCTATTCCGTGCAAATCTTTTTTCAAGGAAATTCTATGAGTTGGATGAGCGAGGAAATCCATATTATTATAGTCCTTACGATGGCAAGATACATCAAGGCTATATGTATACTGATAATGGTTTTTGGGATACATTTCGAGCTCAGTTTCCACTGAGTAACATCTTACATCAGGAAATGCAGGGTCGTTATATGCAATCTTTATTGACGGCACAGCAGCAGGCAGGCTTTTTCCCGACATGGTCCAATCCAGGGATGTCGGGAGTGATGATCGGTAATCATGCTATTTCTTTACTTGCGGATGCTTGGGTAAAGGGGATTCGTACGTTTGATCCGGATAGTGCTTTGAATGCTTATTATCATGAAGTGACCAATAAAGGATTTTGGGGTGGATCCAATGGACGTCAAGGATGGAAGGATTATTTTACTAAAGGTTACATTCCTTACAGTGAAGATCTCCATGAAAGTACTGCTAAGACATTGGAATATGCTTATGATGATTTTTGTGCCTATCAACTCGCAAATTTAACTGATAATGAATTCTATAAGAATGTTTATGGTCGTCAAATGTACAACTATAGAAATGTATTTGATCCTGCAGTAAACTTTGTAAGAGGCGTCTACCCAACGGTGATTGGATGCCAAATTTTGACCCCGTGGAATGGGGAGGGGCTTTTACCGAAGCAAATGCCTGGCAATATACTTGGTCAGTATTGCATGATATCAATGGTTTGATCAACTTGGTTGGTGACGAGCAACGATTCAATGCAAAGTTGGATTCTTTTTTCACAATGGAACAAACCATTAAATATGGTTCATATAAGCAGGAGATCCATGAAATGCGCGAAATGTTATTAGCGAAAATGGGACAATATGCGCATGGTAACCAACCAACACAGCATGTATCTTACCTATATAATTTTAGTGGACAACCATGGAAAGCCCAAAAGCAGGTTCGAATGGTGAGTTCACAATTTTACAACGCAACAGAAAGAGGATATCCAGGTGATGAAGATCAAGGACAGATGTCTTCTTGGTATGTGTTGAGTGCCTTAGGGATATATAGTGTTTGTCCTGGGACAGACCAATATGTCATCGGAAGTCCAGTGTTTCAGAAGGCGACTATCACATTGGAAAATGGAAAGCGCTTTGTTGTGCATGCTAAGAATAATAATACTAAAAATGTCTATATACAAAATGCCAAGTTGAATGGGATGAATTACGATAAGAATTTTATTACATATAGGGATATTTTGAATGGTGGTGAATTAGAATTTGAAATGGGGGATAAACCTAATTACACAAGGGGTGTCGCAAAAGAAGCTAGACCATTTTCTTTAAGTCAATTAAAAGGTACGAATGATTAAGAGAACTATAATTTCTGATAAGTATCTTATTAAGATGCGCTTGCTTCCGTGTCAGTATGGTGGTCCATAAAAGAACGAAAGACGGAGAATTTTTGTCCGTCAACCGATATATATAACCAATTTAATTTCTGTATTCCAATTGATTTGAAGAAACCAATTAAACCAATATAAACCATTGGAATACCTATCTATAGATCTAATTATGAATAAGAGACTCTTTATTTGTATAGCTGCTGCTATTCCTATTTTTTTATCCTGTAGTAAACAGGGTTTTCTGGATCAGACTCAATCATCTGAATTGAATGAGCAGGTTGTTTTTTCCGATAGTGCTTATACCATTAATTTTTTATCTGGTATTTACAGTGAAATTGGTTTCGTCAGTTGGCCAAAACGTTTTGGTGGCGGCGGTTTGGATGCAAGTACGGACGAAGCAGAAGGAGCTGGTCTTGGTACTATTAATACTTTTATACAGTTTGCCACCGGAACCGTTAATTCCAATATGATTACTAAAGATGCTTGGACGACTAGTTATACCAATATCCGCAGGGCTAATATCATGCTCAAAAATTTGCCAGGTGCTAAGTTTGGCGAAAATATTAAAATTCGGTCGAAAGCTGAAACACGTTTCTTGAGAGCTTATTATTACTTTATCCTTTTGGAACATTATGGAGGCGTACCCTTAGTGGGAGATTCGGTTTTTCAAGCAAGCAGTGCAATTCCCTCAGTTCGTAATACCTTTGCAGAATGTGTCGACTATATCGCTGAAGAATGTGATGCCGCAGCCGAAGATCTACCTTGGAATCATAGTGGAGAAAACTATGGACGTATTACTAAAGCTGCTTGTTATGGATTAAAATCCAGGTTGCTGCTCTATGCCGCGAGCCCACTTTATAATGGTCAAGGAATTACTGCGGAGGGGCCTTTACAGGCTGTGGTGGCATATCCAAATGAAGATAAAGGCCGTTGGGAGCGAGCAGAACAAGCAGCCGAGCAGGTAATGGAATCTGGAATTTATGCTTTGCATCAAGGAGATAACAGTGAGGCAGGTTATGGCTTTTATCAGGTATTTCAATTGCGTAAGAATGCGGAATACCTTTTGGCAAGAATGCAAAATACGAATCGGGATTTAGAAGGGATATGGAATCCACCAACTTTTGGTGTTAGCAATTCGGGCGCTTATCCATACCTCGAAACGGTAGATGCTTTTGGGATGAAAAATGGTTTACCAATAGATGATCCAAATTCGGGATATGACCCTAAACAGCCGTATAAAGATCGGGATCCTCGATTTGCAAATACCATTACCCGGGATCAATCTCTTGTTTTTCATCGTGATGGCTTGGCCAAAAGACCTGTGAATATTTATATTGACAAAACGAATTCCAATAATGTGACTTCTGGCAAGATGCCATATATAAAGGTACTCCGACGGGATATTACACATATAAAATGGTGAATCGTGATGTTGCTGCCGATTGGTTCAATACGGTAACTCCTCGTTGCATGCCGATCATTCGTTATGCCGAGATTTTGTTGAATTATGCAGAGGCACGAAATGAATACTTGGCTATGCCCGATCAGAAAGTTTATCAGGCTGTAGAAGATATTCGAAAAAGAGCTGGACTTTCTCCTTATGCTTTAACTCCAGGGTTGTCTCAGCAGGAAATGAGGAAAATAATCTGGAATGAAAGACAAAAAGAACTGGCGTTTGAAGGTCACCGTTTCTTTGATGTACGTCGCTGGAAAATTGCAGAAAATATGGAGAATCGTCAATTGCATGGTACCGAACCGGTGCGTATAAGCGGTGAAACAAAATATTCTACCATTAATGTACGAAAACGTGTCTTTGACAAAAGAATGTACCTGTGGCCTATACCACAGTCTGAGGTGGCAAAATCTGCCGATTTATTACAAAATCCTGGATATTAGTAAAACTGAATCATGAATATAAAAATATTTGCACCATTTATCTTGATGCTATTGAGCTTCATGGTGCTCTCATCTTGTAAGGATGAGATAGCAAAAATTGCAACGGAAGAATCTGTGAAAGATATCAGCGGTAATTGGAAGTTGTAGAGTTGACACGCAATGGCGAAGATGTAGGAAAGCGGATGGATCTTACAAATTTTAAAATAAATTTTAATGCCGATGGTACCTATACTCTGGCGGATCAACTTCCTTTTATTGTGGCCGCTCCAGGGAAATATGTATTCAATGATCCACAATTTCCATTTAGCTTGATTTTAACTCCTGATGATGAGAAAAAAGATATTCCTCTTAAGTTTCAGTTTCCAGTTAAAGCGGGGAAAAGACAGCTTAGTCTGACTTTTAGTCTGGGGTGTTCCAGCAATACATATCAGTTTAATTTTGAACGTGTAAATTAAGATTCTATGAAAAGTTTATTCCAAAAACTGCTCCATCCTGCTATGCTAATCGTTATGTTCTTGACTTTGATTTTGGTACAGTGCGGACTTAAGTCTTTGACAGTTACGGTTCCAAAACAGGCAAAAGCCGGACAGCAAGTCACTTAACGATGCACAGTGGTGCCGAACCACGCATCGGAGGAGATGGTAATAATTATACAACGCAATTACTGGCAGGAATCATGGTGCCAAAAGGCTGGAATGCACGTAAAAATGCTGTTTTAACTTTTACGAGTCCAAAAGGAAACGGTACGATGCGGATGATTCCGGATGCTGAAATTGAACCTGTTTCGGGACTTAGTTGGCATCAGGCTGCAAAAAAGATGTTCGGTATAGGGCCTAATTTGATTGATGATTTTGAATGGATTGTCTATAGAAGTACACAGTCTTACACATTTGTCAATAATGAAGATATTGATTTTGATGTGAAAGTCACGAGTCTCACGAGCGAAGAAAATATGTTGGTCAGTCTTGGCTTTTATGTGGGATCTTCCATAGAAAATTTACGACCAGAGGATACTGATTATAAAAAATTTGCTTTTTCAGATCCCTTTGAAGTTACGGATGGAGATGGAGATTTGGTAGATTTTATAAATCCGCAATTGGGTACCGTACAGCCTGTCAAGAGCCTAGACAATGACATCATCACACTTACTTTTGATGGTGGCGTGACAAGTACTGTGTTGGATGGAATGCAACAGATCTATTTACAGGTAAAGGCTTTTGATGAAGAAGGGAAGTTGATCGGGGAGGTCAATGAAAAAACAGAACTTACGCAGGTGAAACCTATTGGAGGTAAAAAATATCTCATAGATCTTTGGCCAAGAGGCTACTTCAACCTCAACAAGGAGACACATATAGCTTGGTTGGAATATTATTATACCGATGCGACAGGTTCCAAAATAGTCGGTTATGGCAATACAGATAAGCCATTCAAATATACGTTCCGTTGCGAATAACCATCAGCAGTAATACATCCAATAAGAACCTAAAAAATTTGAAAAATGTTGAAATGTTCCATGAAAATAAATGCAATAACGATCCTGCTGCTTTGTTCAGGTGGGTTTATTGTTCAAGCAACAGCTTTCCCAAGAATAGGGAATACGCTAATGCGCTATAAATATCAGAAAAAAACACCAATTAGAGTACTAGATGAATATGGTAAACCTGTGGAAGGAGCTAAAGTTTATTCTATTCAACAGCAGTTGCTCGGTAATACCGATGAAGAAGGACGAGTCCAGATTTCAGTTACAGATACGACAATGGAAGTTTGATTTCTTATCCAGGATATTATACCAAAAGGATTTCGTTAGATGCAGTGGGTGCGGTATCTTTAACTCCCAATTATCTTGCAGAAGAACCTTTAGTGAATGTGTTATATGATAAGCGTGAAAAAAAGAGTTTACTTGGTTCTGTTGCTGTTGTTTATAATAGCCAATTGCGAAGTACACCAACTGCCTTATACCTGAACGCATTGACAGGACGTTTACCAGGTTTTTATACACAGGAAACCAATGGTTTTAGGAATGCGCGGACAACGGGTATTACCTCTTTGGATCTTGCAGGCTCTCTACCAACAGATGCCACAAAATACAGCTCAAGTATCAGTGATAATACAGAACTAAATTTTCAGTTACGTGGCCAAAATCCAGTGACTATTATTGATGGTGTACAACGAGAGATCTATGCAATTGATCCAGAAAGCATCGAATCAATTACTGTGGCTAAGGATGCTTTGTCGACAATACTGTTAGGTCAGCGAAGTTCCCGTGGTGTGTTACAGATCACAACTAAAAAAGGGAAAATAGGCCCACCGAGGATTTCGTTTTCGGCTCAATATGGTATTCAGAATCCTCTAAAAACACCAAAACCATTGAGTGCTGCACAATATGCCTACCTCTATAATGAAGCTTTATTGAACAGTGGTCGTCAACCGGTCTATGGACAAGAAGATTTTGATGCATTTAACAACGGAAGTTCTCCTTTGCTTTATCCAAATGTCAACTGGTATGACGCGGTACAACAGGGGAATAATCCGATGAGTAAATACAATTTGGGTGTCAACGGTGGGGTGAAAAATGCGCGATACTCACTTTCTTTAAGTTATTTACGCCAAGATGGTATGTTTAAGTCATGGGATGAGTTTGATTATGATACCAATCTGAGTCAAGGGCGATATTTGATTAATAGTGCCATAGATGTGGATGTGACCAGTGATTTTACGATTGGTTTACAGCTTTTTGGTCGAATTCAGGACGGACGTCAGCCAGGTGCGGGGACTCAAAATATTTTACAGTCTTTATATAATACGCCAAATAATGCTTATCCCATTTTTAATGATGATGGTTCATATGGTGGATCTTCGGTTTATAGAAGTAACCTCTATCAGCAAGTGACAGGATCAGGATATTTGCTGGATAATACCCGTGATCTTTTAGCAAATTTAGACTTTCGCTATAAGTTTGATAAATGGTTACCAGGTTTATATGCGCAAGGAAAGGTAAATGTTTCGGCTACCTCTTCTAGTTTTATTGATCGCAACCGAAAGCAACCCGTTTATGATGCCCGCTATAATGATCAGGGGGAGCTGGTCTATGTTCGTTATGGTACTATTGCAGATCAACCCAATTCTTTTGCGACGACCTCAACAGCTAATTTTTTCTATTTTCAAGGTGCATTGGGCTATGATCGTGAAATCAATGGCGATCATACGATTGGTGGGAAGATATTTTTTGATCGTCAAAATTCGAATTACCAATTGATCTGCCTTCCATATATACCAATATAGCTGCGACGGGTAATTATGCTTACAAGAAAAAATATTTTGTAGAACTCGCCATGAACTATTCTGGATTCAACCGTTTTCAACCGGGCAGTCGTTATGGACTGTTCTATGCGGCAGGATTAGGTTGGGATTTAGCGCAGGAGAGTTTCTTGAAAGAACAAGAGAACTGGCTCGATCATTTAAAGCTTCGTGCCACATTCGGCCGCACGGGCAATACCAATGAGGGAGCTTTGGGTTATTACAGTTGGCGGGCCTCTTATGGTCAAGATGGCAATAATGGTTATAGCTTTGGTTCAGAATACGCCTATGTAAATAGTCTGGTCGAAAAGGGTTTGGCCAATATTGATGCCACTTGGGAAAAAGGAGATAAGTTTAACCTAGGGCTGGACATGACGATATGGAAAGGTAAGTTAAAGCTATCTGCAGAATATTTTAGAGATCAATACTTTGATCTGCTCCAAAAGCGAGGCTCGGACATTGAGTTGATCGGTATCGGATATCCAACAGAGAATATCTGTAAGAACTTGTATACAGGTCAGGAGTTAAGTCTAACCTATCAAGATCGGTGGAACAATTTTAATTATTTCGTAACTGCCAATGCTTCTCGAATGCGGACTGAGGTACGTTATATGAACGAGGTGTTTCAAAAGTATGATTGGAACCGCCGTACGGGAATGCCTGTTGGACAGACTTTTGGTTATTTGGCCGATGGCTTGATCCAAAGCCAAGAAGAAGCCGATAAAGCTCCTCGATTAGGTGGTGATCTTGTACAACCAGGGGATGTTCGCTTGTTAGATCTAAATGGGGATGGTTTAATTAATATTTATGACCAAACAGCTATTGGTAATACTGACCCTATACTGTATTATGGGGCAACAATTGGTTTTAATTTTGAAGGTATTGATTTTAGTATGCTCCTGCAAGGTGTGACAAATCGTAGTTATCAGCAGACAGACTATTCTTTTGGTGCAAATGGTGATGCGCAAGGTTATGACTTTTTGTTAGGAAGATGGACTCCCGAGACAGCTATGTCTGCGACCTATCCACGTTTGAGCATTGGTTCCGACCCGACAAATACCCCTTATTTAAATAATTCAAGTTATTGGACACATTCAGGAAATTATTTGCGGATTCGAAATATCGAGCTTGGTTATACTTTGCCATTTCATATCACCAGAAAGATCAATGTATCTTCTCTCAGACTATTTACCAATGCTCAAAATTTATTTACAACAACACCTTACAGTAGGTTGGATCCAGAGATCAATGCGAATGGAGCCTATCCGGCGCAACGTATCATAAACTTTGGCGTGAACATCAAATTATAAACTTTAGACACAAATAATTATGAACTATATAAATCTAAAATGGTTTGGCATAATAGGAATGGCTTTGTTTGTTTTCTCCTGTAAGAGTGATCTAGAAACAGAACCTATTGAGTTACAGACGCTCGATCAAGTGTTTGATAAACGAGACTCTGCAGGTGTAAATGCAAACCGCTTTTTAGCAGATTGCTATCGATTTTTGCCCAGTTTAGGTAACCGTGTAGGAGGGGATTATCTGGATGCATCTACAGATGATGCCGTCTCTTCAAATCCAACAAATACTTCAGTGCAGCAATTGGCTACAGGGACCTATACTTCAGATAGTTACTTAGATAACCAATGGACAGCTAATTATCAAGGTATTCGTAGAGCAACCATCTTTATCAACAATATCGATCTGGTGCCGTTAAAAGGGGAATTGGAAAATGGTACCCCATTTAATCGGGTATGGAAGGCTGAAGCTCGTTTTTTAAGGGCTATGTTTTACTTTGAATTGGTAAAGCGCTATGGTGGAGTTCCTTTACTGGGTGATAAAGTATATCAATTGAATGATGATATTGAGCAACCTCGTAATAGTTTTCAGGAGTGTGTGAGTTATATTGTTCAGGAATGTGAGCAAGTAAAAGATAGCTTAAGAATTGATCCGATGAATCTGCAATTTTTTGGTAGACCGACAACAGCTGCCGCTATGGCATTAAAATCTAGGGTACTATTGTATGCCGCCAGCCCTTTGTTTAATGGTGAAAATATAGAGGCTGGAAATGGATTGACTGGTTATCTTGATTTTTCGCTTGCGCGTTGGCAAGCTGCCGAAGATGCAGCTAAAGCTATTATGGATCTGGGTATTTATAAATTGGAGCCCGAATTTAAAAAGGTATTTACGACACGTAATATGGAACGTATCTTTTCTAAACAAGGTGATAATACCACGAGTGTGGAGAATAATAATGGACCTATTGGTTATTCTGTTGGAATTAACAATGGGAGGACTAGTGCTACTCAAGAACTTGTTGATGCCTATGGTATGGCCAATGGTTTACCGATTGATGATCCAAATTCGGGATATGATGCCAACGATCCATATTTAGGTAGAGATATCCGTTTTTATGCTACTATATTTTATAATGGTGCCATGTGGCTGAATCGTCCAGTCCAAACTTTGAAGGCGGAGCCGACAAACCTGGGGGAACGATACAGCAGACAAAAACAGCTTATTATGTACGTAAGTTTATGGGTGATTTTGAAACAGCAACGAACTATAGTAATGTGAACCATGATTATATTTTGTTTCGTTTTTCTGAGACATTATTGAATTATGCGGAGGCAAGAAATGAGCGATTGACAAGCCAGATGCTTCGGTCTATCAGGTAGTCGAAGCGATTCGGAAACGAGCAGGAATGAATCCTTTCGAACTGAAAGCAGGTATGAGTAAGATCGAGATGCGTCTGCTGATTCAAAACGAACGACGTAAAGAAATGGCTTTTGAAGAACATCGTTTTTATGACGTCAGGAGATGGAAGATCGCAGAAACAGTTTTCAACAGAGAGCTACATGCTGCAGTTATTTATCAGACAAATACAGGCCAAATTCGTCAGACTGTGCCCGTGTTGAAGATGAATTTTGAGAAGAAAATGTACTTAGCACCAATACCATTTAGCGAAGTGATCAAAAATCCAAAAATGGTACAAAATCCGGGCTGGTAATCCAATTAATTTCTATTAGCGAACATACGCATGAAAAAAGGTATATATTTATTACTAATCATATTTAGTATGCCGTTACTCAGCTTAGCACAAGCTGTGGTAACAGGTTTGGTGAAGAATACATCAGGTCCTTTGGAAGGTGTTACAATTACCGAAAAAGAAGGTGGTAATCAGGCTCAGTCGGATCAAAATGGACGATTTAAACTGACCTTAAAAGGAAATAAGACACTATTATTCCGTAGTATTGGCTATGCAACACAGGAGCGTAAAGTCAAGGATGGAGAGCATGTCGAGGTCATCATGCAGTCAACGAGTCAAGATATCAATGAAGTGGTTGTTGTAGGGTATGGAACAACAAAAAAACTAACAAGTACAGGTGCTGTAAGTTCTATAAAAGGGGCAGAAATTCGACAGGTTCCAACCTCTAGTGTGCAGAATGCACTTTCAGGACGGTTGCCCGGCTTTATTTCTGTACAACGTTCAGGTCAACCAGGGCGTGATGCTTCTGATTTTTACATCCGTGGTGTTAGTTCCCTGAATCCAAGCGGCAACCAGCCCTTGATCATTGTTGATGATATTGAATACACGTATGAACAACTTTCTCAAATAAATATGAATGAGATTGAAAGTATTTCAATATTGAAAGATGCCTCTACAACTGCTGTTTTTGGTATAAAAGGTGCAAATGGGGTACTGGTCGTTAAGACCAGGCGTGGCATGTCTGGGAAACCTAAAGTAAATGTTCGGTTGGAATCTGGAATGCAGAGTCCAGTTAGCAAATTAGATTTTTTAAATGCTTATGAGAGCGCATTACTCTGGAATGAGGCTATTGCCAATACCGTTGGAGATAATACATACCAACCATTTAGTGCCAGTTCACTAGAACATTTTCGTACTGGGGATGATCCATATGGCCATCCTGATGTAAACTGGTATAATAAGATATTTAAACCAAGGAGTTTACAATATAATAGTAATGTCGATATTTCTGGTGGTAGTGAAAGTATCAAGTATTTTATTTCTGGAGGAGCTTTCTCTCAAGATGGCAATCTTTATAATTTTGAAAATGAAGGAGATAAAGTTAATAACAATTATTATTACCGTCGTTTTAATTTGAGGTCTAATTTGGATGTACAAGCAACTAAGAGTTTAAAACTGCGGTTAGATTTTAGAGCAAACTTTAATAATATCAATAATCCACGTGCGGGAAATATCGTTGGAGAGATATTCAATTTCAATAAAATACGTCCTTGGTCGGCACCATTTCTTAATCCAAACGGCTCATACGCTTATGCAAGTGATACACAGGAATTGCTACCGACTATCAATGCACGTCTGGCAACTGCTGGATACAGTTTGAATCGTCGAAACGATATCAATATTCTCTTTGGAGGAACTCAGGAGTTGGATGCGATCACAAAGGGACTGTCTTTGTCTACACGTATCGCTTATGCTAGTATTGAGTCAAATGGACGTGAACAGAGTCGTGATCAAATTCCTGTCTATAAGTACCTACCCGAATCTGATGGGTATCAGTTAAAAGGTGGTGCACCATATGTTTTAGATAATTACACCTTACGTGCTTATCAAGGGGATTATAATAGTCGTGTGAATGTACAAGCTAATCTAAATTATGTTCGTGCCTTTGGTGATCATCATGTTAATACGTTATTACTGTACAATAGAGAGTCCTATAAGACTAAAGGAGATAAGATGATCAATTGGATACCTCAGAATTTTCAAGGTTTTACGTTTCGTACAGGATATGATTATCAAGAAAAATATCTGGTGGATATGACTGTTGCATATAACGGTTCTGATCGTTTTAAATCTGATAAAAGGTACGGTGTTTTTCCAGCAATTTCAGCAGGATACAATATCGCAAAAGAAGGATTCTTTAAAGATAATTTTTCATTTGTAGACCTATTCAAACTGCGGGCCTCTTATGGTATCGTCGGTTCGGATAAAGTAGAAGGTGACCGCTATCTATACCAACAGGTGTACACTGAGGGGGGAGGATATTCGTTTGGCGAAACCCATCAACCCGTAGGAACTATTTTTGAAGGAAATTTGGGAAATAGTAATGTGACCTGGGAGAAGCAAAAATCATTTGATGTCGGATTAGATGTAAGTGTTCTGAAGAACAAATTTTCATTAGTCATGGATTATTTTAATAATATACGGTATGACCAATTAGTTAGTTCACAATCTTTGCCTTTACTTATTGGTGTAGGAGTTTCACCAACCAATATTGCGCGTGTGCGAAATAAAGGAGTGGAGTTTGAGTTGAACTATAATGATCATATTGGAGAATTCAATTACAATTTAAAAGGAGTATTGACTTATTTTAAGAATAAGGTATTGTTTCAGGATGAACCAATGCCCGCTTTTCCGTGGTTGCAAGTTACGGGACATCAGGTTAATCAACCTTTTGGTTATCTTTTTGATGGTTTTTATACCGAGGGAAATATAGAAGGAAGTCCTAAACCAGCCGGAGCTTATGATGTGCGCCCAGGAGATTTACGATATAAAGATTTAAATGGAGATGGATTAATCGATGATTATGACAGGACAGCAATAGGAAAACCAAATATTCCGAATACAAGTTTTGGACTAACGTTGGGAGGAAGTTACAAAGGATTTAGTTTTAGTGCTTTGCTACAAGGGACGACAGGATATAGTTTTAGTGTGCAGGGTGCAGGTATCGAACCATTTCAAAGTCAATTCCAACCCATTCATAAAGAGCGTTGGACGCCTGAAACTGCCGCTGTAGCAAAGTTTCCACGTTTGACAACTAACCCGACAACAATTAATAGTCCATCATCTTATATGTCCGATTTTTGGTTGATAGATGCTACATATTTAAGACTGAAATCTGTCGAATTGGGATATCAGTTGCCTGAACGTTGGTTGCCTTTCAAGATGAATAATGCTAGGATCTATTTAAGTGGGTATAATTTGTTTACTTGGACAAATTATTCTCTCTATCAACAAGATCCAGAAGTGACATCAAACACTGCTGGTGATGCATACCAAAATCAAAGGGTCGTTAATTTGGGTATCTCTATTGGTCTTTAGGGTAAATAACACTTTTATCACAATAAAAGTGTTATGTTTTTTGTCATTAACCAATTGTTGATGGCTCATATAATTTTAGATTTAATAATTTTAGTGATTTGGAGGCGCTTAAGACAGCATATCGTTTTAAGTGCCTTTTTTGTAAATATTATGATGTGTAGGTATAAGGATGTAGACTGTTATTTGTTTGAAAATTAATTTATTAGGAGAGTCTAAAGATGAGATAAATTTCATTTGGTATTTTTTTTGTTTAAATTTAGTTAATTGAGATAACCAAAATAGATCGTTAATTTTTTTGAAAAATTAGAAACCAATGGAAAACGAATTCAATGACATTAATAAGTGTCCATTTCATAATGGAACATTGCGTAAAGCTGTTGCTGGTGGAGGTACAACAAATCAAGATTGGTGGCCAAACCAGTTAAAAGTTAATTTGTTGCGTCAACATGATGTGAAGTCTGATCCTATGGGTTTGGATTTTGATTATAAGAAAGAATTTGAGCGTTTGGACTTGGATGCAATAAAAAGTGACTTAAAGGAATTGATGACGCAGTCTCAAGATTGGTGGCCAGCAGATTTCGGGCATTATGGACCATTATTTATTCGCATGGCCTGGCATAGTGCCGGTACCTACCGAGTGGGGGATGGACGTGGTGGTGCTGGGCGAGGACAGCAACGTTTTGCACCATTAAATAGCTGGCCAGATAACGTAAGCTTAGATAAAGCTCGACGTCTGTTATGGCCAATAAAACAAAAATATGGACGGAAAATCTCCTGGGCAGATTTACTCATCTTAACCGGAAATATGGCTTTGGAGTCTATGGGTTTTAAAACATTAGGTTATGCTGGAGGGCGTGAGGATGTTTGGGAAGCGGACCAAGATGTCTATTGGGGGTCTGAAAAAAATGGCTCGGTGGCGATGTCCGTTATGCGGATGGATCTGAAGGTGTAACTGAGGGGCATGGCGTATTGGTCTCTGATGATAATGCTGATGGGAAAATACATAGCCGGAACTTGGAAAATCCATTAGCAGCAGTTCAAATGGGTTTAATTTATGTTAATCCAGAAGGTCCTGATGGTAATCCTGATCCTATTGCGGCAGCAAAGATATCCGGGATACTTTTGGACGTATGGCGATGGACGATGAGGAGACGGTAGCATTGATTGCCGGTGGGCATACGTTTGGCAAAACGCATGGAGCTGCATCTGCGGATCATGTTGGTAAAGAACCCGAATCAGCCGGTTTGGAACTTCAAGGGCTTGGTTGGGAAAATTCTTTTGGCACAGGAAAAGGAGGTGATACGATTACTTCAGGATTAGAAGTAACCTGGACAAGTAGACCTACAGAGTGGACAAATCTATTTTTTGAAAACTTGTTTGATTTTGAATGGGAATTAACAAAAAGTCCTGCTGGAGCACATCAATGGGTCGCTAAAGATGCAGGAGATATTATTCCGCATGCACATGATCCGAATAAGAAATTAAAACCTACAATGCTGACCACAGACTTGTCTTTGCGTTTTGATCCTGAATATGAAAAAATATCACGTAGATTCAGGGATAATCCACAAGAGTTTGCTGACGCATTTGCTCGAGCTTGGTTCAAATTGACACACCGTGATATGGGACCTCGTTCTCGTTATTTAGGTGCAGATGTGCCTCATGAGGAATTTATATGGCAGGATCCACTTCCTAAAGTTGATTATTCTGAGATAGATGAAACAGACATCCAATCTTTAAAAGCGCAGATTTTAAATACAGGTCTATCTACTTCAGAACTAGTGTCTACAGCTTGGGCTTCGGCTTCAACTTTCCGGAATTCAGATAAACGGGGAGGAGCAAATGGAGCACGAATTCGCTTAACTCCGATGAATGCCTGGGAGGTCAATAAACCGGCGCAATTAAATAAAGTATTAGCAGCATTAACGGATATTCAAACACGGTTTAATGATGCACAGTTTGGTGGCAAAAAAGTTTCAATTGCTGATCTCATTGTTTTATCAGGTGCAGCGGCTATTGAAAAAGCAGCCCAACAGGCGGGCTATGATGTGGAAGTTCCTTTTATTTCGGGCCGTACAGATGCTAGTCAAGAACAAACGGATGTAGAGTCGATTGCTTTCTTAGAGCCGCTTGCAGATGCATTTAGAAATTATCGTAAATTAAAAAACAAAGCAGTATCTACCGAAGAATTATTGATCGATAAAGCACAATTATTAAATCTTTCTGTTCCTGAAATGACTGCTCTAATCGGAGGTCTTCGTGTACTGGATATTAATTTTGACGAATCTAAACACGGTGTATTTACTTCACTTCCAGGACAGCTGACCAATGATTTTTTTGTAAATCTTTTAGATATGGCAACGCAGTGGAAACCAATGGATGAAACGAAAGAATTGTATTTAGGTACTTGCCGTAAATCGGGTCAACCGAAGTGGACTGCGACACGTGCTGATCTGGTATTTGGCTCGCACGCTGAACTCCGGGCTGTTGCAGAAGTGTATGCCGAGTCCGGCAATGAAAAGTCATTTGTGGATGCTTTTGTAAAAGCTTGGAATAAAGTGATGAATGCCGACCGTTTTGATAAGATGTCATAAATAGGGGTTTAATCTATACGCTTTAGAGCATATTGATTTGCTTTGGCTTGGATGAAGTCATTCAGTCACCGATATTATTTAATTCCTATTTATACAGAATCTCTCATTTAATTTGAGAGGATTTTCTGTATAATGCTATTCGAAACCTTTTGCAGAAGATACGATACGGTATGCGCAACGTCTCGCGCCCGCTATGATATGATCGGTACGTTGTACGGAAACGGATTCGCCTAAGACGGATTGAAAAATCTGAAGTTCTGAAGCACAAAATCCTTGGCAGACTTTAGCCGCTGCACAAATAGGACAATGATTTTCTACTAGCAGATATCCCTCGTCATCTTCAGTGTAATCTGCCATGTAGCCCTCTCGGGTACGAATGGAGACTAATCTTTCAATCTTAGACTTTAGATTGGGTAAAGGGTCGATCTCTTCGTGATATCTTTTTTTTCCTGTTGCTTCATTGACTTCAATGATCGTCTGTAAAGCTTCTGTCCCTATTGACTCTTTAATTATTGTCAATAATTTCACCGTTAACTCTGCATGGGTATCCGGAAATTTGCTGTTTCCGAGTTCTGAAATATTGAAATATTTTTGTGGCCGCCCGACTCCCTTTGATTCTGTCTCTACTTCAATCAAGCCTTCATCCATAAATTTAACCAGCTGTTGCCTAACACCTTCTTTGGTTATTTTTAATTCATGGGCAATGTCGAGTGCCGTTAAAGGACCTCGCATTTTCAGTAACATTAAAATTCGGTTTGTCGTCATAAAATAATAAAACAAGTGTTTGGTTGTTTTATTATTCAAAATTACTACTTTTGTCACACTTATCAAAATCGATAGCTGTAAGTCTACTTCTTCTGATTATCAAATTTGGTAAATGCTAAGTAAGAATTGTAATAATTATTTTTATGTGGATAGATACACCAGAAATACACCGTCCGAAAAAGATTGCTCAGTCAGCATTTCTTGCCTTTACAACTGTTGTTCCCTATTGGAATATACTGAAGAGGTAATTTCACTACTATAAAGATTAAAATCTAGTTTTTATCACTAGAAAAGAGTAAAAATATCCCCAAGCTAAATACAGGTTTGAGCGGGGAGCGGGATTCCTATGTCTAGTCTTTTAACGATAATATGTATGGAATCTTAGGCAAAAGCTCATGCCTAGTTTATTACTTATTGTTTCATTACTAAATTATTATCATGAAAAAATGCACTTATATGTATTGTTATTTCTCGTCTCGGGAATGGTCTCCTGCGATTCAAAGAAAGAAACAGCAACAAGTGAAATAATTGCCTATCCTGTACTTACACTAAAATCTGAAAAAGCGACTTTGTCGGTAGAGTATCCAACGACGTTAGAAGGATTGCAGACAGTAGAGATTCGTTCAAAAGTAGATGGTTATATAGAGGAAGTCTTTATCGAAGAAGGCAGTCTTGTGCACACTGGGCAAAAGCTATTTAAAATAGATGCCAATCGATTCGTGCAGGATGTGAATCAACGAAAAGCGGCAGTATTAGCAGTGGAAGCAGCCCTAGAAACGGCTAGTATTCAAGTGTTGAGAACGCAGTCTCTTGTGGACAAGAAAATCGTAAATTCATTTGAACTGACGACAGCGAAGAATGTAGAAAGGGTTAAAAAGGCTGAACTTAATCAGGCAAAAGCAGCATTGTCAGATGCACAATCACAACTAGCATTTACACAGATTGTTAGCCCAATATCAGGTATAGTAGGACGGTTGCCACTTAAAAAGGGCAGTCTAGTCAGTAGTACTTCCGAAACTGCTTTGACCACAATTGCGAATACGAAGGAAGTATATGCGCATTTTTCTTTGAGTCAGAAACAGCTTAATAGCTTTCTAAATCAATATCCAGGTAAGAGCATGGCTGAGAAGTTAAGGAATATACCTCAAGTTAATTTACGGACTGCTGATGGAAAAGATTACGGGTCTAAAGGAAAAATTCAGAGTCTGAGCGGGGTCATAAGTTTAGAAACCGGATCTGCAAATTTTAGAGCATTATTTCCAAATCCTGATGGTTTATTATGGAGCGGAGCGAGCGCAACTTTACAGCTCCCGACCACAATTGATGAAGCAGTGAAGGTTCCTAAAAAAGCGGTTTTTGAAATGCAGGGAAATCACTATGTCTATACGGTAGAAGCTAAAAATACCGTACACCTTACCGAAATAAAGGTATTGCCGATAGCAACAGAACAACACTATGTGGTGCAATATGGGCTTGCGCCTGGTGATATGATTATCACTGAAGGAATTGGAAACCTAAAAGATGGTATGCAAATTCAACCTAACCCTGTATCCACAAAATAATAGAGAAGAAATGCTGAAAAAATTTATAGAAAATCCCGTTCTATCGACGGTAATATCGATAATAATTGTGATGCTGGGAATCCTGGGACTGATGTCACTTCCTATTTCACAATATCCAGAAATTGCACCTCCGACAGTTGTTGTAACAGCCTCTTATCAAGGAGCAAACGCGAATGTTGTAATGAAAAGTGTGATTATACCCTTGGAGGAACAGATTAATGGTGTAGAGAATATGACTTACATGACTTCTACGGGTAGTAATAATGGTACTGCAACTATTACCATCTTTTTTAAACAGGGAACGAATGCAGATATGGCCGCAGTGAATGTACAGAATCGGGTCAGTAAAGCTACTAGCTTGCTACCAGCGGATGTTATTAAAGCAGGAATTACAACAAGCAAGCAGTTGAGCAGTACGGCTTTTAGTTTTTTGCTTTACAGTAAAGATGGAAAATACGATAGGAAGTTTCTCGATAACTACCTGCGTATAAATATTATGCCTCAGATGAAAAGGGTTGAGGGTGTTGGTGCTACAGAGATTTATAGTGATCAGGAATACTCGATGCGTATTTGGTTGAAACCGGATGTTATGGCCACTCATGGTCTTATACCGGAAGACATTATGGCAGCATTAAGGGAACAAAATATTGAAGCTGCACCGGGAAAAATAGGTGAAAATAGCCGTCAATCATTACAATATGCATTGAAATATACGGGGCGCCTCGAAGATCCTGAACAATTTGAAAATATTATCTTGAAAAGTGGTGTTGCGGGCGATTACTTACGTTTAAAGGAGGTCGCAGATATTGAATTTGGCGCCCTGGATTATACGACATCGCTAATTACGCAGGGAAAACTTTCTTCCGGAGGTGCCATTAGCCAGATTTCGGGATCTAATGCAAGAGATTTGATCATTGCTTGTGAAAATATTTTAAAAGAAGCGTCAAAGGATTTTCCTCCAGGAGTGGAATATCATACTTTCTTGAATGCAAATGATTTTTTGGATGCTTCGGTTGAGAAGGTTATTTATACAATTATTGAAGCATTTATATTGGTTTTTTTAGTGGTCTTTCTCTTTTTACAGGATCTGCGTTCGACTTTGATTCCAGCGATCGCAGTACCGGTAGCCATTATAGGAACGTTTTTCTTTTTAAAGCTTTTTGGTTTCACCATTAACCTCCTTACTTTGTTTGCACTGGTGTTGGCCATAGGCATTGTGGTTGATGATGCTATTGTGGTGGTCGAAGCAGTACATGCAAAATTAGATCAAGGGGCTAAATCGGCCAAGAAAGCTACATTGCATGCCATGAGCGAAATCAGTGGTGCCATTATTTCAATTACTTTGATTATGTCGGCGGTTTTTGTACCAGTCACTTTCATTACAGGATCTGCTGGAGTATTTTACAAACAGTTTGGACTGACATTGGCAGTGGCCATTATTATTTCAGCAATAAATGCGTTAACATTAAGTCCCGCTCTATGTGCTTTACTCTTAAAACCCCATGTAGCAGATGTTGAAAAGCCAAAGGGTTTCTTGCCAAAGTTTTTTGCCAGTTTTAATGTGGCTTTTGAAGTAGTAACCAATAAATATATTGGTGTCGTACGTCTTTTAATCCGTTATAAATGGATTTCATTTGCAGGTATTGCAACATTTGCGCTGGTATGTTATTTCTTGGTAAAAACAACACCGACAGGTTTTGTCCCTAATGAAGATGGTGGTGCTATCTTTGGAAATGTGGTTTTACCGCCGGCATCTACGCTAGAACGTACGGAAAAGATTGCATTTGAAGTCGACAGTATTGCGCGCAGTATACCGGAAGTTGAATTATCTTCTACACTCTCAGGCATGGACTTACTGCACGGTACTGGAGGTTCCTATGGAGCATTGTTCATTCGGTTAAAACCCTGGAAAGAACGTGCCGGAAAAGACCAAAGTGCCACAGCTGTTGTACAGAAGTTATTTCAAAAAACTGCTCATATCAAAGAAGCAAGTATTATTTTCTTTGCGGCACCGACGTTACAGGGATTTGGTAATAGTAATGGTTTTGAGGTGCAGTTACAAGATAAAACAGGTGGAAATTACCTGCAGTTTAATGAAAATATTGATGAGTTTATCGGTGCTTTAAATAAGCGCCCTGAAATCAATTATCCTACGAGTTCTTTTTATATTGGTTTTCCTGAATTAGAAATTAATATTAACGTAGCACAATGTAAGGCAGCAGGCGTCAGTGTCAATACGGTATTGACGACACTTCAGGGATATTTTGGAGGTATCTATGCCTCGGACCTTAATCGTTTTGGAAAGCAATATCGGGTCATGATGCAGGCAGGAGCTGATTATAGAGCAAAAGAGGAAGATATTAATAAGATCTATGTTCGAACTATGAAAGGGGATATGCGCCCATATCAGAATTTGTGACTTTGAAGAAAACGTATGGCCCGGAATTTATTCAGCGATTTAACTTATTTACATCGAGTACGATAACAGGGATTCCTAATGAAGGATACAGCTCTGGAGATGCGATCAAAGCAATAGAGGAGACAGCAGCTCAAACTTTAGACCGTGGTTATACTTATGAATTTTCGGGTTTGACCCGCGAGGAGTTGTCTAGTGGCAGTCAGACAATACTTATATTTTCCTTATGCCTTCTTTTTATCTATTTCCTTTTAAGTGCACAATATAAGAGTTATATTTTGCCTTTTTCGGTACTTTTATCTTTACCGATAGGTTTGGCAGGAGCATTCATTTTTGCACAAATATTTGGTATAGATAATAACATATTCTTACAGATTAGCCTTATTATGCTCATCGGTTTATTGGCTAAGAATGCGATTCTTATTGTGGAGTTCGCACTCTTGCATCGATTGAGCGGAAGAACATTGGTGCAGTCTGCAATCTATGGCGCAAAATCAAGGTTAAGACCTATTTTAATGACCTCATTTGCATTTATTTTCGGATTGATTCCATTGATGTTAGCTACTGGTGCCGGTGCATTGAGTAATAAATCTATCGGCACTGCTGCTGTAGGGGGGATGTTGATCGGGACTGTATTTGGTGTATTTGTTATTCCTATTTTATTTATTGTTTTCCAGGCATTACAGGAGAAACTCTTTGGTGTCAAGGAGCCAAGTCATACAGCCCGTATATTAGAAGATGAACAGTAACATCTTATGATTCTAGTTATTCGCTCGTTTAATAAATGAAATTTTCGTGCTTAGCGCATGTAACCTTATGCTAGCTTCATGTTGATCAAACAGAGAAAGCTAGTGTGAAAATTTAAAAATTAAGATATGATACATTATTATATTCAATTGAAAAAAAATCCTATGGAATGGCATTCATGTCAATACTGGGACTTTTGGCCTGGAGTTCTTGTCAAGTAACCCGTCCCTATAATGCACCGGAAAATAAGGTAAAAGACAGCTTTCGGTCACCTACTTATAGTGCTCTTGATTCAGGTTATGTGAAGAATATAGCTCATGATACGACCAATATAGCTAAAGTGAAATGGTCTGATATCTTTACAGATACTATGTTGCAACAATTGATCACAGAGGGTTTACAGGCAAATATAGAGATCAAAATTGCAGTCGAACGGATTACAGAGGCACAGGTAAATGTGCGATTGCGAACAGCAGCATTTTTGCCTTCTTTAGAAGCTAGTATCTCTGCCAATACACAACAGATGCCCGCTTTTCAGAGTTTTGGTTATCCGCGTAATAATACCCAATATGATATGCGATTATATGCGGATTGGGAAATTGATATCTGGGGTAAACTTGGAAGTGCTAAACGAGTTGCATTGTCACAGCTTTTAGCGACTGATGCAGCAAAGCGTGCAGTACAAACACAGTTAATTGCAAATATAGCTGCGGATTATTACGAATTATTGGCTTTGGATCAACAGTTGATGATAATTAAAAAAACTGCTGAGAACCGTGCTGAAGATGCGGCCGCAATAGCGGAACTTTTTGAAAATGCAATGCTTAATGGTGTAGCGGTAGTACAGAGTAAAGCAAACTATTATGAAGCAGAACTAGATGTGCCGGATATTGAGCAAAAGATTAAAGAAACTGAAAATAGGCTTAGTTTTTTAGTAGGACGACATCCTGGTGCCATCCTCAGACAGTCTCTAATGCAACAACAGGTGAATTATGATTTAAATCCTGGAATTCCCGCACAATTGCTCGCGCACCGGCCTGATGTTCAAATGGCAGAATTTAATTTTAGATCGGCATTTGAGGAAACGAATATAGCACGTACATATTTCTATCCTGCATTATCCATAACAGCTGCTGGAGGTTTTTCAAATCTTGGTTGGAATCAGTGGTTTTCGAGTGCTAGTTTATTTGGTTCTATAGCAGGGGGGATTGCACAGCCTATTTTCAATAAAGGTGTCAATAAAGCAAGGCTGTCAACTGCTCAAGCAAGACAGCAACAGGCGTTGTATCAATTCGAGAAATCTCTATTGGTAGCCAGCCAGGAAGTTTCTAATGCGCTTTTTGAATATGATACGGCAATCAAAAAAATGAAATCCCGCAAAAAACAACTTGAAGCATTAACGCAGGCCGTTGCATTTAATAAAGAATTGTTCCTGAACCACCAGAACATCAATTATACCGATGTACTAACAGCAGAGCAAAATCTGTTACGTGCAGAATTGAAAAATATAGCAGATCAAAGTCAAAAATTGTATGCTGTGGTTCAATTGTATCGAGCCCTTGGCGGCGGTTGGAATTAACGGCTAATAATAAAGGGCTACCTGAGATAATGGTAGCCCTTATAGTATTGACTGTAGGCTATTAAGCTCCTAAAAAGTCTTTTTCTAAATCTAAAGGGGCAATATAGCTTCCATTTTTGTATACGCGCATATTTCCACCTGAAATCTCGTCGATTAATAATAGATCTCCCGTAGCTTTATCTCTTCCGAATTCCAATTTGATATCGTAAAGTTCTAAATCTTTCTTTGCCAATTCTGTTTTTATAATTCCACAGATTTTTTTTGTTAAAGATTTTAATTCTTGATAATCTGCTTTTGATAAAATACCTAATAATTCCAAAGCATCATCCGAAATTGTAGGATCGCCTCTTTCGTCATCTTTAATCGTTACTTCCACAAAAGCATCTAGCGCATCACCTTCTTGGCAATAAGCAGCGTATCTTCTCAAGAAACTGCCTACAGCACGGTATCTACAAATGACTTCCAATCCTTTCCCAAATGGAGTCGCTTCTTTAACCACCATACTAACCTCATCTAAATTAGCGGATAAATAATGTGTTGCAATACCCTGTTCAGCTAAACGGTCGAAGAAGAACTGGGTCATTTTAAGTCCTGACTTTCCAGCACCATCAATGGTTAGCCCAACAGTATTTGCTCCAGGATCAAATACACCATTTTCACCAGTTACGTCGTCTTTAAATTTCAATAGTACTTGATTTTGTTCTAGACTGTAGACATCTTTGGTTTTACCCTTGTAAATTAAATTCATAAATAATAAGAATAGATCAATGTAACTAGCAAAAATAATGTAAATATTATAAAGAAAGTTGATTTCAGATCATAAATATGAATAATGAAAGTTTTGGATTGATAAACAAGTCGACATATCTTTAAGATTCGTGAATAAATACCGATATATAGCTTTAAAGATTATAATCAGTGCTATTTTATTGCGGATGTAATCAAAATTATCTAAGTTTAGCATTTATAAACCATTATAATCTTAAACTAATGTCACCTCTATTCAATTTAGTAAATAAGGAACACTTGGTAAATATTGCCAAGAATGGGAGGGGACAATGGAACTTTAATTTTATTGATTAGAAATTAAATTTGTAACCTAATATTATTTACAAGGGCAGTGATCAAATGTATTTTTCACTGACCTTAAAAAAGAGAAATCTTAAAATATGTTGAAAACTACATTATTGATCAGTGCTGGGCTTTTAATAGGGCAATCTATGTTTGCGCAAGAATCTGTCAAGTTGCAAGATATGGATTTATCTCATGCTTGGCAGGAGTATGGTACTGTGCAAAAGGGAAAATCGGTTACGGGTGAACCAGTAACGATTAATGGGACAGTTTATGCTGATGTGCTTGGAGTGCAAGCGAAAAGTATGATCAAGATTAAGCTTGACAAAAATGCAACGCGTTTCGTTGCTCAAGTAGGAATAGCTGAATCTAAGATCGATGTTAAGGATAATTCTTTGACCATTATACCATTAGTGGACGGGACCAAATTGCATTTCGTTCAAAAGGAAGGACAAAAGCAGTTTGTCGGTGTTACAAAGAGTAAACCTGTCTTAGAAAAAGGTTCCGTAAAATTTATTTTGAAAGGTGATGGTAAACCTATTTTTACAAGTTCAGTAATTAAAGGCGGAGACCGACCGCAACAGATTGACGTTTCTTTAAAAGACATAATGTATCTTGAACTTGTAGCCGAAACAACTGATGATGGACCTAGTGGTGATCACGCCGTTTGGATTGCACCAAAGATTGATTATAAAACTGTAAAACCTCAACTCGTTGAGGTTGGAACAGTGGGCTCGGGTTCCACTATGGATGCAGGAATCAGTAAGCAACTTGCTGCGAAAATCAAAGCATTGCCACGAATGAAAGAATTGTCATCAGACAAAACTGCATTTGATTGGTTAATTACTCCCCAGAAATCTAAAGCTGGAATTTACACTTCGGCAGATGGTAAAAATATCATAATAGCAAATGCGATGGTGTCACGAACTTTTCGGATTTTCCCTAATTTGGCGACGGTAGATATTACGAACCGTATGTTAGGGGAAAGCTTGATCAGGGCAGTAAGTAGTGAGGGAACGATACAGATTGACGGTAAAAAATGGAATATCGGTGGTTTAAATGGTCAAGAAGAAAGGGGATATCTTAAGAGTGAGTGGTTAGATAAAATGACAACATTACCGGAATCGTTTATGGTAGAAGATTTCGAAATAAAACCACTGGAAGAACGAATCAAATGGGCCGCAATCGCTGGGCACTTAATAAAGAACCGGTATCAGGTCAGCAACTTGTATTTACCCTTCGTGGTGAACGAGAGTTGAAGGATGTGAAAGTGAAGCTTTTTTTAGCATCTATGATCATATTCCGGTAATTAGTAAAAGAATGGAAGTGCTTAATGAATCTACATTACCAATCAATATTGACTTCTTTCAATTGGAATATTTGGCATTCTCAGAACCTGAGTCACCCGGAGATGGTGATCCTTCAGTTTTTAGATTACCCAATATTCATGTTGAGAGTGATTTCGCCGCAGGAGGGGCTTTTACTGAGAAAACAACCGATATTACAGAAAAATGGGTGACAGATCCTGCTTACACCTCGCAACGTAATTATCTCCTGGAGACCCCTTGTGTATTGGATGTATCACCTAAGCTTGGTCCGGATTACAGCTTAGAAAGTAAAGGTACTTTCCAATCATTCACTGTTTATGAAATGCCATTTGATAGTGATGATCGGGAGCGTAAAGGATTGTTTACGCGTAAGATGTATCGGACTATAGCGCCATGGACTAGCGAGAATCCTATCTTTATGCATTTAACATCCACTGATCCAGAAGTGGTACATAGAGCCATAGATCAGTGCGATTCGACAGGTTATGAGATGATTATACTTAGCTTTGGTTCGGGGTTAAATGCGGAAGATATCTCCGATGCAAACATCGCGAAATTCAAGGGTTTTGTTGATTATGCACGTCGTAAAGGCATTGATATGGGATGTTATTCCCTTTTAGCCAGCAGATGGATCAGTGATGAGGTCGATGTGATTAATCCCGAGACAGGTAAACGTGGAGGTATGCGCTTTGGAAGTTCCCCATGTCTTGCTAGTGATTGGGGGTATGAATATTTTGAGAAAATAAAATACTTTTTTGAAAAGACAGGAATGAAGTGTTTCGAGCATGATGGTTCTTATCCAGGAGATTTCTGTGCTTCGACTACCCATGCACATCACGAGGGTTTAGCAGATTCACAATGGAAACAATTTCATAAGGTTACTGAACTTTATCACTGGATGTCTTCCCAAGGAATATATATGAATGTACCCGATTTTTACTTTTTGAACGGATCTAATAAAGTGGGAATTGGCTACAGAGAGGCTAATTGGTCTTTACCTCGCGATCGTCAGCTCATGCATGCACGTCAGTTAAATTATGATTGTACATGGGATAGAATTCCCTCTTCTTTATGGAGTTTTGTGCCCTTGGTAGAATATCAGGGAGGAGGAAAAGATGCGACTTTAGAGCCATTGAATAACCACCTTCATGAATATAAGATGCATATGATCCAAAATTATGGCGCAGGTGTGCAAGCATGTTACCGAGGGCCTCGTCTTTACGATACACCAAAAACGAAAGAAATGGTTGTCGATGTGATTAAATGGTATAAGCGTTATCGCAATATATTGAACAGTGATATCATCCATTTACGTAAACCTGATGCTCGGGACTGGGACGGAATGATGCACGTGAATCCTGATGAAAAAGAGAAAGCTTTTGCATTATTTTATAACCCTACAGATAAAGAAATCGTGCGTAAAATTCAAATACCACTTTATTATACCGGATTGTCCACAGCAGCAAAAATTAGAGAACAAGAAGGTAATTTAATATCTTACCAATTGAACCGTGATTATACAGTAGAATTGACGGTTAAAATACCAGCAAATGGATATACTTGGTATGTGGTAGAATAACCTATTTTAATTAAAATTTGAGAGCGCTAAAGCAAGATCCCTGCTTTAGCGCTCTTTTTATATGCATATTTTTTTGAAATTAATGTGGCTTGTTAATTTACATTTTAGAGAATTTTCGATAGGTCGGATATTATATCAATTTTTAAACATTTTAAGAATAATAAGTAAAAGGATTCATTGATTTTTCCGATAATATAATGAATTTTTACAAATATAAGAGTAGTAGTACTTCTATATTTGTTCTATATTTAATACAATCAAATAGAATAAAATTCCAATGAAAAAATCAATTTTTATAGTGATCGTCGCAATAATGGGAGTTGCTTTTCATACTCAAGCTCAAGAGAACAGGAGGCACGAAGTAAGAATAGATTATAGTGATGCTACACCGCTGGTGATAGCAGATGTATTTACAAATGCTTTTGTAAGTGCAATATCGGGAAGCGAAAGTTCAAATGAAAAAGCATTTGGTATGCTGTCGGCGGGATATCGCTATGCGCTGAGTAATCGATTTTCGATAGGAGCCGATCTAAGCTATGCTAATGCTTCTTCAGATATGAAAAATAAAAGTACAAATGAGATTACCTATAGGAAGAGTAATTTCTATATGGTACTACCTACTGCTAAATATTCTTATGTGAAACGAGGAATTATTGATTTTTATGGTACAGTTGCTTCTGGAGCAATATTGGCTAACGGTAGTGATAGAACAGATCATGAAAAGACCACTACCAATGATAAAATCTTTGCGTTTCAGGTAAATCCATTGGGTTTGCGAATTGGTAAAGATTGGGGTGGTTTTCTTGAAGCCGGTTATGGTTTTAAAGGCATTATTGCACTAGGAGCAAGTTACCGTTTTTAAATATATTGATAGATTTTAATGTAACTTATTTAATATATAACGCAGTTAAAGCCGTGCCACTAAGCACGGCTTTTTTTGTTGAAAAATAATATAGTATTTGCTCAGAGGTAGATTAAGAGTCTTTTATATAGAAAAGTTGCTGGAAATATGTCGGAAATTTATAAAAGGGCTCTCGCTTAGTCTGTTTGTGTCTCCTTTTATTTTTATATCTTAGGAAGAGTAAACTAAATATAAACCTGAAATCAATTGATTTATCATATCCTGATCCTTTAATGTTAAATTATTCATTTTAATTTTTTAGGCTCTTTATAGGTAAACTTTTGTTATGGCAATCAACGCCTACATTATGATGAATAGACAAAAATTTATTAAAACCTCTACATTATTAGCGGCATCTGCATTATTTTTTAAAGGAGCAAAGGTGTTGGCAGATTCTAAAAAAATACGCATTGGTGTAATCGGCGTAAATGGGATGGGATGGTCCAATTTGACCGCAATATTAAAAAATACAAATGTAGTATGCACTGCACTTTGCGATGTAGATGAAAATGTTCTAAATAGCCGTGTTTCAGAATTGAAAAAGCGTGATATAAACGTTAAGACATATATTGATTATAAGCAATTATTAGCAGATAATAATGTTGATGCTGTGATTATAGGAACTCCTGATCATTGGCATTGTTTGATGATGGTGGATGCCGTTACGGCGGGGAAACATGTCTATGTAGAAAAGCCGATTGGCAATTCGATCAAAGAATGCGAGCTTATGGTAGCCGCCGCTCAAAAGTATAATGCTATTGTTCAAGTAGGGCAGTGGCAACGAAGTCAACAGCATTTTGAGGATGCTATGAAATTTCTACATGCTGGTAGTCTCGGTAAGGTAAGAATGGTTAAAGTATGGGCCTACTTAGGTTGGAAGAAGGATGTTCCAATTGTCCCGGATTCAGCAATTCCGGCAGGAGTGCATTATGATAGATGGTTAGGACCTGCAACCAAGAGACCGTTCAATGCAAATCGTTTTCATTTTAATTTCCGTTGGTTTTGGGATTATGCAGGCGGTCTGATGACAGATTGGGGTGTTCATATGCTGGATTTTGTGCTTATCGGTATGAAAGTTTCGGATCCACGTTCGATTATGGCTGCGGGAGGAAAATTTGCTTATCCTGATGATGTTGAGGAGACACCAGATACCTTGACAACTTTATATGAGTTTGATGGGTTTAATGTGCAGTGGGAACATGCAATAGGTATTGATGGTGGACCTTATAACAAAGGTCATGGTGTGGCTTTTATCGGAAATAATGGTACTTTGGTGCTTAATAGGCAGGGTTGGGAAGTATTGCCAGAAAGGGATCGAATGGCTGCGGTGCCATTTCAAAAATCAAAAGATAATGGTTTGGAAAGGCATATGGACAACTTTGTGGAAGCAATTCTTACTCGTAATCAAAGTATTCTGAAAGCCCCTGTTGAGGCCGGCGCGCATATTGCCGTTTTATCTCAAATGGGGAATATTGCATACAGAACGGGGAAAAAATTGTACTGGAATAAAGACAAACGTCAGTTCTCAGATAAAGAAGCGAATGAGTATTTGGCTGCAAAATATCATAATGGTTATTTGTACCCCACAGTGTAGTTATTTAGGATTGATGGTTACTGGTTGGAAATAAATTATTGAAGAATTGATCAATACTAGTTTGTGTTGGTCTATTATTCTTTTGTAAAAAAAGGATTTTTTGAATTTCAAAAATAGCCATGAATGTAAAGTACTATTGGTTAATGTTTACATCATATTTTTCTTTATTAAAATCTAGTTGTTATATTTAGATCAACCAAATAATAAATTTTTGTAAAGTTTAATTCTAAACATGCTATGAAAACTCTCCAATTTAATGTGCCGACAACACAAGGACAAAGTTTAACGATACAAGAAGATGTAATGGATTCATTTTATCCGCATTTGCACAGTCATCAAGAAGCACAATTAATGTGGATTAAAAAGGGTGAGGGCGTTTTGGTTGTCGAAGATACTTTGCACCCTTTTAAAGAAAATGATATATTTTTTTGGGAGCCAATCAACCTCATGTATTTAAATCGATGTCTCAAGATGGCTTATTCAATGAATCAAGATCAATTTCTATTTTCTTTGATCCGCACGGTAAGTTGAAGTCCTTGTTTTCATTAGGTGAGTTTGAATCCCTGAATCATTTTATTAACCGTAATTCATGTGGATTTAAAGTGCCAGAGGCTTATTTTAATCAAATTTCTGAAAGAGTAGTACAATTAAAGAGTGCTGATGAGCTGGATAAATTAATGCAGTTCTTTTATTTGTTACGCTCATTAGCTTCAATTTCTAAAGAAACAGTTCCACTTTGTGCTGAAAGAATTGAATCAGCTATCCAATCCAACGGAAATGTAAGTCGAATGACTTTAGTTTGCAATTACATAAAAGAAAATTATAAAAAAGAACTTACATTGGAAGATGTCGCTAACCATGCCAATTTAACTCCGCAGGCCTTCTGTCGGTACTTTAAAAAACATTGCGGAATTACTTTTGTATCTTATTTAAATCGCATCCGCATAAAAGAAGTCTGCCATAAATTAAATGGAGATCACTTAGACAGTGTGTCGTTTATTGCTTTTAGCAGTGGTTTTAATAGTATAACTAATTTTAATCGCGTTTTTAAACAGATCATAGGATGTAACCCAAAGGAATATACAAACAACTACAGACAGACTATTTTTACAGAAATTTAAAAAATCCTTAGTTGTGAAGATCTTCTAATGATCTCCATAACCAACATCATCCAGTTTACCTTTAAACACTTTAAATTGGATAATGAAATAAACAATAACCAATACAGCGGCGATAGAAAACCAGCCCAGTCCAACAGATAATCCATATTCGTGTGTGGCTACGTTTTGCACCGTTAAAGATGGGTTTACAGTATTTGTCGATGGAAGTAAGATTGGAAACATAGATGCTATAGTAGAGCCAAAACTTCCGAAGATAAATAGGGATGAAAATATAAATCCTGATAAGTCTTTTTTGAATTTTTTAATTTGAAACTGCCCAACTAGTCCGATAGAAGAAATGATCGGGAAAATCCAAAGCCAATAATAAGTTCCAAAATTATGTAGTGAAATTGGTTTCACGTAGTGCCACACAAAAGCGGATAAGATTACTAAAAATAATAAGACAAAGTTGAGCTTAAATATGACCTCTTTTAATCGCTGGCTTAAAGAGCTAGAAGTTTTTAATATAATCCAGTTAGCGCCGTGGATAGTCAGTGTAACAACTGCGACTAGGCCTAATAGTATGGTGAACCAGTCAATAATACCTTGATGTTCTGCCAGTGGATCAAATGTTGGGTTCCAAAGTGCCAGAAAGAAATAATGTGGTTCCTGTGTAGAGACACCATTTTCAACCATACCAAGATTTACTCCCCGGACAACATTACCTAAAGCTGCTCCAAAGAATAAAGCAAGCAGGAGACTCGCTAAACCAAAAGCCTTGTCCCACAATGCTTCCCACATGCTGTTATGTACCTGGCCTCTTAATTCTAAACTTATTGCTCGAAAGATAAGCAACCAGAGAACAAGCATCAAGGGTAAATAGAAGCCGCTGAAAGCAGACGCATATAAAGTTGGGAAGGCAAAAAATAAGACCCCACCCGAAGCGATGAGCCATACCTCATTAGCATCCCAAAAAGGTCCGATAGAATTTGTTACTGCTTTTCTTTCTTCTTCTGTCTTTGCAAAAAAGAGATGAACAATTCCTGCTCCAAAGTCATAACCATCTAGAATAACATAGATTACCAGCATGACCATTAATACAATAAACCAAAATATTTCCATGATCAATTACGTTAAGGAGATTTGAGGCTCAGGACCTTTTCTTATTATTTTTAACACAAGCATTAAAAATAATAATCCTAATAAAATATATAGTCCAACAAACCCTAGTAAGGTAAATAGGGCATTGCCAGAAGAAACGGTTGGAGAAACGCCATCTACCATGCGCATCAGGTTGTACACAAGCCAGGGTTGTCTTCCTAGTTCAGCTGTATACCATCCGGCAGTATTAGCGATGTAGGGGAAAGGAATCATAAACATGATGATCCAAAGCAACCATTTTGTCTGAAATAATTTGTTTTTCCAAAGTAAAAACGTGGCCGCTACCATTATTGCAATAAAAATGGTACCTAGCCCGCCATGATATGATAACCATAATACAGTCCAGGTACATTGGTAGGATGTATGGATTCGTCAAATTCATTCAAACCCTTAATCTCTGCATCCCAACGTTGATAGGTAAGAAAGCTAAGGACATTTGGAACAGCAATTTTGTTATCTAATTTTTTATTTTGCATATCTGGCTGACCAATAAGTACGATTTCTGATCCCCCTTTTTCGGTCTTAAAAATACCTTCCATAGCCGCAAAGGTGACCGGTTGATATTTGACAACATTCTTAGCAGCCATATCACCTGTTGGAAAAGCAACTATAATAGAGGATATAACACCGAAAATGACACCAGTTTTAACGAACATTTTTCCAAATTTGCTGTGTTTATTACTCAATAAGTAAAAAGCACCTATGGACGCTACAAAGAATGAGCTCGTAATCAGAGAACCTGCCTGATTATGTAAATAGGAAGGCCATAGCCATGGATTATTAAAAAGCGCTGTAAAATTATTTAATACAAATTTTCCATTTTCTAATATTTCATATCCTACTGGATACTGCATCCAGGAATGGGTTGCAATGATGAGAAAACCGCTCGCCCAAGAACCGATAAATACCATTAATCCAGAGAGGAAATGGAGTTTGTGTCCAAGTAACTTTTCTCCAAAAAGAAACATCCCAAGAAAGGACGATTCTAGAAAAAAGGAGAACATACCCTCCATGGCTAATGTTTGTCCGATAATACCACCCGTTAATTCGGAAAATTTTGCCCAGTTTGTACCAAATTGAAATTCCATTGGAATACCCGTGACGACACCCATTGTAAAGTTCAAAGCGAATATTTTCATCCAGAATTTTGCAGCATGATTGTAATCCTCAATTTTGGTACGTAAGAATTTCCATTTGAAGTAAACGATCATCAGGGAGAGGCCCATCGTTAATTGCGGAAACAGGTAATGAAAGGTAATGGTGAAAGCAAACTGTAACCGATTGTAAAGTATCATGTCTTCCATACGACATTATATGAGGTTAAAATATAACCTAAATATAATTGTTTTTTATATGGGAAACAATAAAGTGCTTTTACTTATTTGTGATGATTTTTATAAACCATCCTGCAGATTGAGTTGGATGCGGAATGGCTATTATGATATTATGAAACACTTATTGATTTCTATTATGGCTTTATTTTAATAAAGATTTATAAAATATAAACTACTATTAAAGCAACATAGTTGCATGTGAGGTTTTAATTATTATATTTGCAACATAGTTGCGTATATGGCGACTTTGAATTGTTTTACTTAAATCAAAATCTAATCATGAAAATGAAATTTATCAAACGTATTGCTGTAGTATTATTGGCGTTAGTAGGGTTATTAATTGGAGTCAGCTCTTGTAAGAAAGATGAGCATGTCCCTGTTGCAGGTGAAGAAGTAAGGGCATCTCTCCAGTTTACTGAGCTTTTGGAAACCAAGGGAGCAGGTCATGGGGACCATTTTCACGGTGTTACTACCGCGAAAGAGGGTGCCGTGATTACTGTAAACTTTGATGCATCAGGAAACTCTCTAACAAAGGGTGCGATTAATTTAGATGCTGAGCTCGCCTACAAAATAGATTTAAAAGTTTACGATGAAAAAGGAATAGAAATTCAAGATAATTTTGTAAAGAATCAGGCAACAGCCGGCGAATACAAGGCATTTTTAATAGGAGATAAATTAATCGCAAATGCAAATACGGAGACAAATGGAGGTGCTATTTTTCAACCACGCGAAACGGATTATGCTGATGGAACTAAAGTTAATGGTAAATATGAGATGACAGGCCTAAAGGCATTTTTTACGTTGGGCTCTGAAAATAAGGGAAAAACTAAAAAATTAATTTATTCCTTGCGTAAAATAGAGCCTGGAGTAAAAGCTACGATTGAACGCGTCGATTTACTTGATCCAGGCTATGCAAACAAATTTAAAGGTGCAAACGTGCTCGAATTAAAATTTGATATTAAATAAAAGACCTTATTTAATCTGAAAAAGGCAAAAGAGGTGTAACCATTTTGATTACACCTCTTTTAAATCATATTGCGTTACTTTAAGAAGTAATTTTTCTGCTCGTAGGATCTATGACTGTTTTAGTTCCTAAAAATCATTAGCCCTGTGATTTTTCTAATAGTGAAATCGCATCAAACAATACGCCAGCTTCACCTCTAAAGGTACCTGATCCTTCAGGTTTATTATCCTTTGTGTACCACTCATAAAAGCCTTTATTTTTTATTACGCGATCCAACATCGGTTTCATTTGTTCATATGCCTCCTTTTCGTAACCATTTTTCACCAACTGTTGTATCATACGGCCACCAAACCAGGTCCAATCCCCACCGTTTTGATATCCATATGGATACATACCTTTATTTTTGAATGAACCTGCAGGGTAAGTCGGATAGATCGTCAAGCCGATTGTAGCGGCACCGGAATCTTTCACATTTTTGACCATCTTATCTAAGGCTGTTTTTATTTGCTCCTTACTCAGTAAATTGGCTTCGATAGCAATAGCAGTACCACCATGATAGTAGATCTGATTCTCATCGAAATCTGAAGAAAATGGTGATCCGTTGATGTAAATATGGGGGATAAATTTTTGATTTTTCTCATCCCAAAGATGCTTCATTGTATTGGCAGCGATTTCATCGCGAATGGGTTTCCACTGGGATGCTTTTTCAGGAACAAGTTTTATATAGTTATCCAATGCAATTAGAAACATTGCATTATCATAAATGTCTAATGCAATATGAGAATTTTCATCTAAATGGACACCCCAATCATGTTCAGGTTGTACATCACCCCAATCAACCGTGGTTGCACCCCAAAGTAAACCATAAGTTTTATTGTATCGTTCATTCATTAAGAATTGGAGGGCATTTTCCATTTTGTCTTTAACGATACTATTACCCACCTTGGCCGATAAGAAAGATGTATCCTGTGATGCGTTCACATATTTGTAAACAGCCTGAATCAAAGAAGTTTCCTGATCTGTTTCTACTGTATTTTTATGCCCGGCATAATCTGGAGCTAATACATTTGTTATCGTATAGTAGTCAGATGTGCCATTTTTTAAGCTCGCTTTTTTAACAAAGCCATCTGCAATATTCCCATCAGGCCCCTGTAGTTTCAGAAATATAAGCAATTGATCTTTGATTTGCTCATGAGGATGCACTTGTGTAGCTAAATTGATAAAGGTATTGTAATCTCTGATCCATACCTCTCCATATCCATCTCCAGCATTGAAACCGGATTTTATGGTATTGGTTGCCATATCTTTGACTAGTTGAAAACTACTGTCTTTTTTCATGTCGGCCTGCCAACTGTTTTGTGTTCCTTTGCTTCCGCTTGGATTGCAGGAAAATAAAAGGGCAGAGGAAGCTATTGCAAAAAATAAGTATTTCATATTTTTAAATGTTTAGTTTAAAATTGGTTGCATTTTGAATCTTTAACGTATGACTGGATCACTTTTGCCGGCTGTTTTCCAAGGTTACGAAGTGTATATGATCCTGTTGCAGCTGGAATGGCAAATGTCTCAACATAATTAAAAACTTCCCTCATACCATTTGAAGTTGTTAATTCCACAGCCTCCCCTTCAACAAGCATCAGAATATGACACTGATTTTTTGTTTCAATCGTTACCTCTTGGTCAAAGTCATAGCGTACGACATCATAAAAATGATCTTCATGTGTAGCTAAATGAACTTTAGTTGCTTGATTATCAATTTTGTGGAAAACAGGTTTCGCAATTAAGGTATCGTTGACCACTTGTCCTTTTCTTTCAAAATTAAGATTGTCAAAAGCACGGTCGATATTTAAAGGACGTGGTTTGCCATCCAAATCCGGTCTTACCCAATCATACATTTTAAAGGTGAAATTGTATGGAGTCGCACTAATTTCTAAAACTAAATTATCGATACCAGATGAATGCACTGTACCATGCGGTATCAAGTATAACTCATGCTTTTTAGATTCAAATTTTTGAATATATTGATCTACCTCAATGGCTTCTCCGGTTTTAAAACTATGTTCTAAAGCACTTTGAAATTCATCTTTATTGATATCATCTTGAAAACCTAGATATACCTGTGCATCTCCTTTTCTGTCTACAATGTAATAGGTTTCATCTTGGGTAAAGTTTTCTCCAAATTGTGACTTTGCATACTTCGGGCTAGGGTGACACTGTATTGATAAATTTCCTCCATCAAAGGTATCTAAGAAATTAAATCTAATTGGGAAATCTACACCAAATCTTGGTTCAGCCAAGCCTAGGACATTTTTGCTTTCAGTGAACATCAATTGATCAAATGAAATTTCCAGAAGTAGATCATTAAATTTTAATGACAAGCCATTTTCCGGAACAATCATCTCGAAGGACCAGGCGTAGTTTTTTGCACTTTGATCTATCCCTGTTAGATGATCTTTCATCCATTGTCCACCCCAAACACCAGATTCAAATGTAGGTTTTACTCTAAAATAATTGACAGACATTTGATGCAAGGTCTGTCTTAAATCAGATCCCTTTATCCAAGGTAATGTGTTGTCAGATTGCTGATCTGCCATGATTTCTATCCGAGATAGAATTGAATTTTTGTGGCTATTTAACGCTTGCCAATCCACAAAATAATATCGTTTGTAAATCTGTTTTGGATCTTTTGAATTGCTGCATCCTAAGTTCCATGCTTTTCCAGCTCTCATGCGCTGAATTAGAACACTTTTTGGCAAATCAACATACATGATAGAAGCTTCATTATCTAAAAGAGCTGCTCCAGGTCCGTAAAAGATGATATACTCTTGGTTATTTACGAGCATATCATGGAATTTCGCTGATTTTTCAGCGTTAAAATAAGAAGATAATGGAAGAGGGGATTTTTTTCCAAATAAGGGATCATTACCACCAAGATAAGGTGCTACCTGATTATTAATAATCTCTTCTGATAAAAGTGCTTCATCAATAGCGATGAAACGTGGTTTAATATCGTAATTTTTAAATTCTTTTGAAATCTCTCCAATGACAAATTTCCAATCTACACCAACAAAACCATCGATGATACGTATATTATTGTCGTGCAGTACACGAACTAATTTTTGAAATGAGCTTGAGATTTCACCTGTAGCAGGGAAAGCGGGCATAATATTGTACTGGCCTATTGCTGAGTCTTTAGTGGTATGCATATTTAATTATTTTATTGAAATCTGTTGAATGTATAGCTAACTTATTTACGGGCTTTATCTTTCCAATATTTCTCTATTTCTTCCAAGGGTTTACCCTTAGTTTCAGGTAAAAATAGGAGTACGGTTATAAAAGCAATAGCGCAGAAGAATGCAAATAGCCAAAAGGTGTAGCGAGCTCCCCAAGCATCTAGGATGATGGGGTCAATTGACCGATAATGGCATCTGAAATCCACATAACCAAGATACTGATACCCATGGCGCGCGCTCGGATCGAATTTGGGAAAATCTCTGAAGCAACTACAAATTTTAAAGGACCAATAGAAAAGGCAAAGAAAAACATAAATGAAAGTATCGAAATGATTAAAGCCGTATTGTTAATCTCTTGATTTGTTGCAAATAGAAACCCGGTCACAATTAAGCTGAGGGTAGCCCCCAATGTTCCAAATACATATAGAGGTCTTCGTCCCCAGTTATCCACTTTCCATATTGCAAAGCATGTGAAAAGTACGTTTGCAAGACCAAAGAACAATTGCGCATGATAGGAATTGCTCATCGAAATGCCCGAATCCAGAAGAATCGTCGGACCATAGTAAACAATGGCGTTAATACCACTAAGTTGTGAGAATAGCGGTAGGAGTAAACCCAGTAAGAATGCTTTTCTGTAAACCGGAGAAAAAAGGTCTTTTAGTTTTCCTTTTGTTTCAGGTGGGCTATCTTGTAAATTTTGGAGATTAAGTTTAGCACTTATTTCAGCTACCTCAGCATTTCTTCCAACTTTTAGTAACCAACGTGGGCTTTCTGGAACAAAGTATGCTCCAATAGAAAGTAATATTGCAGGTATTGCACCAACTAAGAACATAGTCCGCCACTGTCCATGAGTTTGTGAAGGAAGATGTTGAATAATCAGATAATTACTAATATAAGCGATCAGAATACCAAAAGTGATTGCCAGTTGATATGAAGTCACTGCCCGGCCTCGAAATTGACTTGGGGATATCTCTGCAATGTATAGCGGAACAACGATAGAAGCAATGCCGACACCGATGCCACCAAGTCCACGAAAAAGAATAAGCATCATATAGCTCGTGCTTAGTCCACAGCCTATTGCTGATACTAAAAAGAGAATAGATGCAACGATAAGCGCAGGCTTGCGGCCGTACTTATCGCTAAAGCTACCTGTAAAAATCACGCCCACTATACAGCCAATTAAAGCTGAACTGACAAATATGCCCTCTTGATTTGGTGTTAATCCAAAAAATTGCTTTACTAAAGGTAATGCTCCTGCTATAACGGCCATATCAAATCCGAAAAGTAGCCCCCCTAGCGACACGATACATAGAATAAGGATGAAAAATTTATTCATATTAAGGTTTTATAATTAGTATGTATATACATACAAACATATATTTATTTTTTTAATAATGCAAAAAATCTTACTTTAGCCTAAGTAATAAATATGATGAATCTTAAAATAGACCATAAAAGTCCGATACCATTACATATACAGGCCGAGAATTTGTTGCGTGAATTGATCAAGCAACCGGAATATATTGATGGGAAATTATTGCCAAATGAAATTGAACTGGCTAAGCGCTTGGCAATTTCACGTTCAACATTACGGCTGGCAATCAATAAGTTGGTTTACGAAGAGCTGTTGATCAGAAAGAAGGGGATAGGTACCAAGGTAGCAAGTGCTAAATTTAGTTCAAAGTCTAAAAATTGGTTAAGTTTCTCGCAAGAGATGAAAAATCGGGGTCTCGAGGTGAAAAATTTTGAACTTCATGTTAGTTGGGAAATTCCTGATAAAGCAGTTTCACAATTTTTTGATGTACCAGAAGATTTGAAGTTACTTAAATTAGAACGTTTGCGAGGTAAAAAAGACGATCCGTTTGTTTATTTTATCTCTTACTTCCATCCGCGTATTGGTTTGACAGGAGATGAAGATTTTAAACGTCCGCTTTATGAAATATTAGAAGCCGATTTTCATATTGTAGCCGATCTGTCTCAGGAAGAACTGGATGCGATGGCAGCTAATAAATTTATCGCCGACAAGCTTGAAATAGCTATTGGTGCACCTATTTTGTCAAGGAAGAGATTTGTCTTTGATCAATCAGGAAGGCCTATTGAATACAATCTTGGATATTATCGTGCTGAGAGTTTTACGTATACCGTAGAAAGTAGACGCGATTATTAGTATATAAA
>NZ_ASZT02000020.1:0-57656 GCF_001006065.1 Sphingobacterium sp. IITKGP-BTPF85 | reverse complement strand
AAAAATATGGGCAGTCGGTGATAGAAACCAAGGGTTTCTTAGTGCACGAATCTTATGGGAAAAGTCATCGTTATATCCTAACCCCCCCCCGGGGGGGCAAAATTGAATCCGGAAAAAAAAAAAAAAGAAGAGTATAAGAAACTGATTACAGGGAAACTTTTAAATAATTATTTGATAATTCAGCGAGCAGCATGTTATCTTATTTTCTTGAAGAGAATAAACTTGATCTCGGCGAAGTCAACGAATTATTAGAGATGATTGCCAAACAAAAGAAAATTTAACGATTTCAATCACTTAACACCTGAATTATGATAGCTTATCTGATTTTAGCAAACACAAGCCTTGTCATATGCTATTTACTTTATCATTTAGTCCTGAGAAAACTCACATTTTTCCAAGGAAATCGGATCTATTTATTGGTTGCTGTACTATTGTCTTTTACATTACCAGCAATACAATTTGTAGATCTATCTGAAATGGATTATAAGACTACGTTAATTCCTGCTATTTCTCTGGAATTAACAGAATTTAGTATACCTGAAATTGAAATTGTGGGTAAACAGCAATTTTGGCAACTGCATTCGAATGTTGAACTCATTTATTGGGTCTCCATCATCATTGCTACTTCGTTTTTACTAATTCGATTGTATAAGCTATACCGTAGGTTTAATAAAGCTGATGGCAACGACTCATTTTCTTTTTTGAATTTTGTTTATATCGGTGAGGAAGTGAAAGAAAATGAAATCATCCACCGTCATGAATTAGTTCATGTACAGCAAGGGCATTCTTATGATATTCTTTTTTTAGAGATTGTTCGAGTTTTTAATTGGTTTAATCCTGTATTCTTTTTTTATATCAGAGAATTGAAATTTCAGCATGAATGTATTGCTGATCAACTTTGTGCTGCAAAAGATAAAGCATCTTATGCAGAATTATTAATTGCAAATGCGCTCCGGGTATCGACAGATGTGTTATCACATGGCTTTGCCACAGAGTCCATTTTAAAAAAGAGAATTATGATGTTATTTCAAAATAAATCAAAGAAATCAAACCAGTGGAAATATATGTTGATTATTCCAATTGCTGGTTTAGTAGGTTTGGTGGGACTCGTATTAAACAATACCGTTGACGCAAAAACTGAACTGATTGATAAAGTGATCGATGTGAAATTACCAGTAGTATCGGAGGCAGTAACTAAACTGATGGATATCGAACCAGAAGGTGTACAACAGGAAAAGATTCTTAGTAATCCAGAAGTGCTAGCACAACCTTCAGGAGGTATGCAGGCTTATCAAAAGTATATACGTCAAAATTTTAAGTACTCTCAAGAGATGCTTGAAAATGGAATTAATGGTACTGTTGAGATTGCTTTTGTAGTAGAAAAGGACGGCCGTATTACAAATGTTAAAACTAAGAATGATATTGGATTTGGTGCTGGGGCGATGATTCAGAATCTCGTGAAAAATGGAAAAAAATGGAAACCTGCGATTCAAAATGGTAAAGCCGTTCGGTCATCCTACTCACTTCCGGTGAAATTAGCGGCAGGTAGCTTTGGACCTGCAAAATCTAAAAGCAATAAGGAGACCTCTTCAGACGGATCTACAGAAAATATTATTAGATTTCCGCCACCTATAATTACGAAGGATGAAGTACCAAAGAAGAAGTCTGTTAAATCTTCGGAGGATGTCGTTCGTTTCCCACCACCGAAAGTAACAAAAGATGAAGTGCCAAAGAAGAAACCTATTAAATCGTCTCCTGATGAAGTTCGTTTTCCGGAACCCAAGAAACCAGAGGAAAATACGGTTATATTTTCCGCGGTTGAAGTTAAACCAGCGCCACCAAGGGGGATGCGTGATTTTATGAATTATGTGGGAGAAAATTACAATTTTCCAAAGGAGGCCTTAGAAAATAATATTAACGGTGTCGTAGAAGTATCATTCATCGTTGAAAAAGATGGTAGCCTATCTAACTTTGATATAAAAAGAGATTTAAAGTACGGAACTGGACAGGAGGCTGTGAATGTTTTGAAGAATTATCCTGAAAAATGGAAACCTGCGATACAAAATGGACAGCATGTAAGGGTTGCTTACACAATGCCTATCCGATTAAATACAGCTGCCCAATAATTAAATAACGTTTTATGCAATGGCGCCTTTTTTGAATAATGTTATGAAAGCTTTTTATATTTTATTTGGACTATTCTTATTAACGTCTTGTCGATCAGCTTATCAATTCACTCCAAAAGGTTTTATTGTTGATGGTGATGAGTATTTTGTTAATGTCGAACGAAATCTGTCTGTATATGTCGGTGAAAATTTCTCAAATTATGATGAAAAGACGAAAACAGGACTGCAAACTGTTCATCTTTCACATGACGATCAGAAGATTATAAAGAAATTAGGTTATGATGCAACGAAGTATACGGTGTTGTTCAATGGGAAAAGTCTTGGAGATACGACATTTAGATTGATCAGCTTAATCAATAACAAATCGGATGAGCGGTTTAAAAATACAAAAGAATTGTTGTCAAGAGATGGATTCGAAATTAAAAGGACAGCAGAAGGGAAATACTATTATCGAACTACGACCTTAAACAAACAAGTTATTTATCATGCTATGGTTCCCTTTAAGCAGCAATTGGGAAGAGAAGAGTATGTCAGTTTGATTTACATTATCCCCGAAAAGTACTTTAAGAATTTTGATCACATTGAAGATCTGGCGATATCAAATGCTTCTATGTATAGACAGCATTATATTTTACGCCAAGTCGTACCGAAATTCTATGTCCTGATGATAGCAGCAGGGGGCATTTTGATTACCGTATTCCTGATCAATATATACAAAAGGAAAATTATACTTTAATGAAGGGTTTTTCTGCCAATACCATTGAAGGAAAAAACCATTTGATTATTTACCGGCTTGTTAAACCAGGACAATCATATGGTTCGTTTGTAGTTTGTAAAGGTGCTTATAGAATTGAATTAACAGATTTACGGCATAATGTGATTTGGAAAGATACAATAACAGTTGATAAAGACTTAGATTATTAATACCATATTGTAGAAATCAGCTTAAAGCTTTGAATTATGATTCCAAAGCTTTAAGCTGATTTTTTATGCGCTGTAATTCACTTTGTAATGCTTCCACTTTCTGAATGAGATGATGTGCCACCTCAATACCAGCAGGATTTACATCTAACTCATAGTACCAGTCCGAAAATCTTTCCAGATCGCGAAGCTGCTCCTCTTCAATATATTTTTCTTCCTGTTGGATGATAATATGGAGAAGACCATACTCATTTAAGTTTCTATAAAAGTAATCTCCGCTTTCCTTGAATAGCAGTAATCAGATAGTTTAATTAGGGTCCTTTCCATAGGATTATTTCTTTAAATCGGCCAACTGTTTGAATAGTTCTTTTTCTTTGTCGGTTAAATTGGTTGGTATCATCACGTTCATACTGACATATAGATCTCCAAATTCACCATCTTTTTTATAGACAGGAAAACCTTTTCCTTTTAACCTAACTTTGGCATTATTTTGTGTTTCAGGTTGAATTTTAAGTTTTATTTTACCGCCATACGTATCAATGATGGCATCCCCGCCTAAAATAGCGGTATACAGATCGATATCTAATGTTGTATAAAGGTCATTACCCTGACGTTTAAACTTTGGATCAGCGATGATGTGAAAAGTAATATAAAGATCTCCTTTTGGCCCTCCGTTTACACCTTCACTACCAAGGCCTTTAAGTTTAATTTTCTGACCATCTTCTACACCCGCCTGTATGTTGATTCGGATGTTCTTACCATTAATCGTAAAGGTTTGTGCATGAGTCGTATAAGCCTGTTGTTGTGTTAACTCCAATTCCGCATTGAAATCCTGTCCACGAAAGTTATTTCTTCTTCCGCCCCCGGAGCGGTTACCAAACATCTGTTCGAAAAAATCTGAAAATTGTCCATCATCAAAATTTCCTGTATAGCCCTGCGAACCTCCGAAAGGATTTTCATTTGACTGACGGTACTGCTGTTGAGACCGTTCATATTCCTCTCCTCGCTGCCAGTTTTCACCATATTGATCATATTTCTTACGTTTTTCCGGATCGGATAATACCTCATTGGCTTCATTGATCTCTTGAAACTTCTGTTTTGCAGCCTCATCATTAGGATTGAGATCGGGATGATACTTGCGGGCTAATTTTCGATAAGCTTTTTTTACATCATCAACAGATGCCGTTTTGCTTATGCCAAGTACTTTATAGTAATCTTCAAATGCCATATTATTTTAGTTGCTATAGTTTCAACAATTGTGAAGCCTGTTTGTTTAATTTTTCAGTTTTGTTACTTTAAATTTATAAATATATCCTAACAAAAAGTACTGTCTTAAAGTAACCGTGTTTTGAAAATAGGTTGTATTCCCACTGGTACCCCAGTAGTTCTGTCTGTTTTGATTTAAGATGTCAAAACCCGTTAATTTGATCTGGGAATTATTTTTCAACGTGTAATAAATAGAAGAGTTCAGTATATGATAATTGTCTCTTCCACTTAGGCCACTTGCCCTATTCTCTAGTGAATAGGAGGTCTCTAAAGAAAAACCTTTTATAGGATTTACATTTAATCCTACGCCAACATTGTGTGTTCTATTAGCGTTAGCAATAAAATCAGGATTGTTTTTAACCGAATTCTGAGCCTTGTTCCAGCTGTAGGTATATTTAGGCGTTAGGCCGATTAAATTCTTCCAAGTAATAGAAAATTCCTGTGTTAGATTGATGCCGAGGTTTGTTAATTTATTGTCCACATCATTGATCGAAGAATAATATTGGTAGGTATATAAGCTACTGTTTTGAGATATATAAAATACCCAATCGTTACCAGCTTTAAAATTATATCTACCATATAAATAGCCATTATAATTAGTCGTTGATCCTGCTTGAAATGCCTGTATGGTATAATGTCCATTTGTCACATCACGCCAACTTCTATGACCCTCACTTTTATCTTTATAGTTTACACCGGCACTAAATCCCAGTTGATATTTTTGTGTGTATTTATTGAATGAAAAGCGCGTACTTTGTTGCAGTTTATTCTCATAGAAAAAAGCTGACAGTCGCGTCATCAGAGGATTTAGTGTATCCCTAATACTTTGGATCTGATATGTTGCAGGTGATTCTAAATCTTTAGACCAAGAAAGATCAAAATCTTTATAGCGAATATTGATATTAGGTAGCCAGTAACCATTCGAAGTTGTTTTTCGTTCATTGATTTTGAATAAATCAAATTGATTATCCTTAACTGCATATGCTGTACCAAAGTTTACCGCTAATTTTTTGAAAGGTTTCCAGTAAAATTTCATGGCAGTCACATATTCCTGTGATTTAAAACTATAGCTGTTTTCAAACTGCTCACCATGGATGGTCCCTGTATTATCTCTGTTGTAGAATAAACTTTGCGTAGGTCTGCTACTCGAAGTATTATAAGAAATATAGAAGTCAAAATTTAGTTTTTCGATACTGGTATTATTATACCCAGCAAAAGTTTTAATACTGCTGGATTTCTCTCGATTCGTTCTGTTTTCCCATAGACTAGTATTTGGGATCGGGTTCTGGAATATCTCTGTTAATTGATTGCCAATTTCTTCTGATTTATCATTTCTAATATTGATGGTATTTTTTAGAGATACAAGATGTTTCTTACTTAATTGTTTTTCAATGTGGAAATTATGATCGTAATTAATATTATACCCATCTGATGTGTTATTGCTTTTGCTGTTATTTATTTTTTTGTCTTCGGTATAGGTATTCATCCAGCTATCAGTTTTACCATCATTATTGGTGATGGAAAGCTTAGGTGTAAACTCGACGTATGCTGTTGTATCCATTCGGTGTCTGAAAAGCGTATTGATATTGTGCGCAAGCGACTTCCGGTAGCTGTTATATTCATTTTCGCCGAATTGCTTAACATTATCATACAGCGAGGTTTGACTTCCTTGGTTTTGCCCTTCTTCATTTTTGTACTTTAACATGTACATGAGGTTTAGTTTTGTTTTCTTTCCCCAATCATTATTGAGGTTAAAGCCACCGGCAATATCATTTGCTTTGCCATTATAATTTCGGCCACCAAAGTCATTAAAACCATAATTTTCAGCTCTTCCTAATCCACCGTGTTGATTAAGTTCATTGTAATCAAAACTTTCTCGATTGATATTATTTCCAAATCCGATGAAACTCAATTGCAAAGTATCTTGAAAAGTATTGAACAGACCACCAGCTTCATAGCGGTCTCTAGTTCCGACACTGCCATATAATTTACCAAAACTAGCTTTCAGAAAATCTTTTTTGAATTTCAGATTGATGGTAATAGGTAATTTTTCTTCATCCTCACTGTTTTTTTGATTCGCCTTTATCGCGGTATACCTGTACCGTTTTAATTAAGGAAGCATCTAGATTGCGGGTAGCAATTCGCAGATCGCTGGCAAAAAAATCTTTACCATTTACTTTTACCTGAGAAACTTCTTTACCTTCATAATAAATAAGTACCATCCATATTAATTTGTAGACCAGGCAACTGTTTTAAAAGTTCTTCAGCATTGGCGTTCGGTCTAGTCTTAAAAAAATCAGTGTTATATTCTAATGTATCTTTATTCATGCGCACAGGTGGTGCAACAGAAATGACGACCTCGTCCAATAGTTTTCCCCCCAGTTTAATCGAATCTAATTGCTTTTTTTCGTCAGGATTTAAAAGAATGTCCTGATGATAGTTGCTGCTATTGACGTGCGAGATATATAAGATCAGATTTTTATTTGCTGGCAGTTTAACGAGGTTGAATTCTCCTTTATCATTTGTCAGAGAATAGGAGAGTACCGAAGAATCCTGTTGCATAAGAATGGAAACTGTTGCTTTTTCAAGCGGTTTATTTGTATGATCAATAACAGTCCCTTTCAAACTGGCGGAGTTTTGGGAATAGGCAAAATTAATGCATAAAAATAGCAAGCTTAATACATATAGCTTCATAATTGACTTTTTAGGAATAGTTGGTTTATTGCTCGCTAAGATAATTACTTTTTTAGATATCGATTTTTAATTAACTTATTTTTAACACATTCACTTTGTTTTATGCTGAATGAAATTGTTTATCCGATTTAATCAGCTGGATCGGTTATCAAAATAGGAAGCAGTTTTACTCGTTTAATAGGTGCAATAAGCATATAAAAAAAGTGGTCTCCTTATTCAGGAAAACCACTTTAAAAATCTTACGCAACTAATTTTTAATCCTTCTTGCTATCTACAGCGGGTTTTGTAGCACTATTGGCAACATCCCAAGCCGTTTGAAAAATAAATTTTTCTCTTTTGACCATAATCGGGAAATCTATTTTATCAACAGTATCTTCAGGCGTGTGATAATGCGGATGTAAACCTGAGAAGTAAAAAATTGAAGGAATACCTTTACTGGCAAAATTATAATGATCAGATCGGTAATAAAGACGCATTGGATCTTTTGGATTATCGTACATGAAGTCTAATTCCAGTTTGCTGGATTTATCATTTGCTTCCTTATTGATTCTTGCTAATTCAGAACTTAATTTATCTGCTCCAATGGAATGTATATAGTTGTGATTTCCATTTAAATGCTTATCGTCAATGCGGCCTATCATATCAATATTGATACAAGTAACGGTATTTTCAAGAGGGAAAACCGGGTTTTCGGTATAATACTTAGACCCCAATAAACCCTTTTCTTCTGCAGCATATGTGATAAACAAGATACTTCTCCGAGGACCTTTGCCTTCAGCTTTAGCCTGACTAAATGCTTTCGCTAACTCAAGAACAGCAGTAGTTCCTGAAGCATTATCATCTGCTCCAGGAAAGATAGTGCCATTTGAACTTTTGCCGTCGTGATCATAATGGCCACCTATAACAATTATTTCATCTTTCAGATCAGACCCTTCAAGCAAGCCCAGTACATTAGGATCCGTGAATTGTTCAGCCACCATACCCAATTGTGCATTAAAACTTGTATTGATGGCAAAAGATTGAGGCTTTTGACTTTGATTGATTTTTGATGTAATATTTGCAAGACTTGTTTTTCCCTGATTCAGGATATAGTTAGCAACATGATCGGTAATATTGACAACAATAGGCATTGGATTAGTTTCAGGAGCTGTTTGATCCTGAGCTAAATTAAAGCGTCCTTCGGTTGCACGATCTCCTGCACTTTCCAGCCATGTACCGAGATCCTCAGTGTATGCAAGAATAAGTTTAGGCTTATGTTTTAGCACCTCTCTAATCTTTTTATTGCGCACGGTGGACCATTCCGATAATTTTGTCGTTCCAGTGATCACAGATTTCCCTTTTGCATCAACAGGTTCTTTGTTATTGATCAGCATCACAATTTTATCTTGCAAATCGATCCCTTTGATATCAGAATATTTGGGGTCGTCAATACCGTAACCGATAAAAATAATCTCTTTATCGTCGATTGATTTCAACTCATTATTACCTAATGCCAGTAGATCTTGTCCATTGACAAAAGGACGGCCTCCGATTTTAAAGCTCTTAACCTGATAACTGTTTTTTAGTAAACTTACCGGTTGAAAATATTTACCTGCCACAGGTGGTGTTAATCCTAATTTTTTAAATTCATTTGCAATGTATTCAGTAGCCAAACGACCACCTTTTTGACCTGTGCCACGTCCCTCAAGATCTGCAGATGCTAGGATAGTAAGATGCTTTCTGGAAGACTCTTCAGTAATCAGATCAGCATATTTTGCAGCTGGATTTTGTGCAACTGCACAGCTGTAAATGGACGAAATAAGACAAATTAAACTGAATAATTTTTTCATTGTTTTTTCATTTAGAACAAATAGAACAAAAAAACGGAGAAAAAGTATATATATACCTTTTCTCCGTCTATTAAATTATGTTAAAATTAACAACCACAGGCAATTTTACCAACACGTGTAGCATGTCTACCACCTTCAAAATCTGTCGTTACAAATGTTTTAACGATTGATTTTGCAAGATCAAGATCAATAAATCTTGCTGGAATACACACAATGTTAGCATCATTATGTTGACGTGCCAATGCTGCAATTTCTTCTAACCACGCTATTGAAGCGCGGATCCCTTGATGTTTGTTTGCTGTAATTGCAACACCATTTGCACTACCGCATATCAATACACCTAATGTTGCTTTTTCTTCTTCCACTTCACTTGCAACCGGATGAGCATAATCTGGATAATCAACAGAATCCGTATTATATGGGCCGAAATCTTTTACTTCGTAACCTAATTCTTTTAATAAAGCTACGATAGCCGTTTTGTATTCAAAACCTGCATGGTCACTTCCTATTGCAATTGTCTTTACAGTACTCATTATATATTGTTTTTTTCTTGTGCTAATTTTTGTTTTTTAACTTTCGCCGATACTAAGATACTAATTTCGTATAAAAGGAACATTGGGGTAGCTACCGTCAACATGGTGATGACATCCGCTGTAGGAGTAATAATTGCTGCCACAACAAGGATAATAACCGTTGCATATCTTCTGCTTGCACGCATAAACTCTGGAGTCATAATACCTAATTTTGATAAGATAAAGATCAGAATTGGTAATAAGAACACAATACCACAGCCTAACGATAATGTAGCGATCGTTGAAAGGTAAGAGTCAATGGTAATCTGATTCGTAATTTCGATACTTAATGAAATATTGGCTAAGAAGTTAACAGATAACGGAACGACTACATAATAACCAAATAATACTCCTAATACAAACAATAGGGTAGCATAAAAAACAAATCCTCGAGCTGATCTTCGTTCAATATCTGTTAAAGCTGGTTTGATAAAAAGCCAGATTTCAAATAAGATGTAAGGAAAACCCAATAGTAAAGACATGAGCAAACAAGAGTTAATTTGCAACATAAACTGTCCAGCTAGTTCAGTATTGATAATATTGAAAGGAATATGTTCGACACAGAATCCATCGATATTAAACTTGTTACCAACAAGACACATCATTCTATATGTCCAGAAATTAAGACTTTTTGGCCCCATAATGATTTCGTTAAATACGAAATCATAGAAAGTGAATGATAAACCTGCGAAAATACAAATTGCAATCACCGAACGAACCAAATGCCATCTCAGTACTTCGAGATGATCAAAGAATGACATTTCTGCTTCTAAATTTTTTCCTTTATCTTTTATAGATTCGACTAGGCTTTTCCGTTCTGTAGTACTCATAAAAATTGTTTGTAAACAAAAATACCATTCTTATTGAAAAGAATGGTATTTTTTATCTATGTAAAGATAATTTTATTATACATTATCTTCTGAAAGGTCAAAAGTTTCCATAAACTTCGTAGTAAAGTTACCAGCTCTGAAGTTAGGATCACGCATTAAACGTAAATGAAGAGGTATTGTTGTTTTAATACCTTCGATAACAAATTCACTTAAAGCTCTTTCCATTGTTGAGATAGCTTCTTCACGTGTTTGCGCAACACAGATTACTTTAGCAATCATCGAATCGTAATATGGAGGAATCGTGTAACCCGCATATACATGTGTATCGATACGTACACCGTGACCACCTGGTGAATGGAAATTAGTAATTTTTCCTGGTGATGGGCGGAAGTTATTAAACGGATCTTCAGCATTGATACGGCATTCGATCGCGTGCATGGTCGGCTCGTAGTTTTTACCTGAAATAGGGATACCGGCAGCAACTTTGATTTGTTCTTTGATTAAATCAAAATTAATGACTTCCTCTGTTACTGGATGCTCAACCTGAATACGTGTATTCATTTCCATGAAGTAGAAGTTACGGTTTTTATCAACTAAAAACTCTACTGTACCAGCACCTTCATAGTTAACAGCTTTAGCACCTTTGATAGCCGCTTCGCCCATTTTCTGACGTAATTCTGGCGTAATAAAAGGTGAAGGAGCTTCTTCCAATAACTTTTGGTGACGACGTTGAATAGAACAGTCTCTCTCAGATAAGTGACATACGGTACCGTATTGATCACCCACTACCTGAATTTCGATATGTCTTGGTTCTTCTACATATTTCTCCAGATACATACCGTCGTTACCGAAGGCTGCAGCAGATTCCTGACGTGCAGAATCCCAAGCATGTTCAAATTCCTCTTCTTTCCAAATAATGCGCATACCTTTACCGCCACCACCAGCCGTAGCCTTAATGATAACCGGGTATCCGATTTCTTTAGCAAGTTTAACACCTTCTTGCAATGAGCTCAAAAGACCATCAGAACCAGGTACCGTAGGTACGCCAGCTTGTTTCATTGTATCTTTTGCTTGTGATTTATCGCCCATTTTTTCAATCTGCTCTGCAGTGGGACCAATAAATTTGATACCATACTGTGCACATATTGAAGAAAATCTCGCATTTTCTGCTAAGAAACCATATCCAGGATGAATCGCATCTGCATTTGTTAATTCTGCAGCTGAGATAATATTTGGGATGTTTAAGTAAGAATCTTTACTGGCAGGAGGACCGATACAAACAGCTTCATCCGCAAAACGAACGTGTAAACTATCTTTATCAGCTGTTGAATAAACAGCTACACTTTTGATACCCATTTCGCGACATGTGCGGATGATACGTAAAGCGATTTCTCCTCTATTAGCTATTAATATTTTTTTAAACATTGTATTTTCTGTAAGTTTTGAGGTATGAGTGCACAGTACCTGTGCGCTCATGTTGATCGACAATAAAAATATTGACGATTGTTTATCTAGGATCTACCAAGAATAATGGTTGATCGAACTCAACTGGTTGAGCATCTTCTACCAAGATTTTAACAATTTTACCTGAAACTTCAGATTCAATTTCATTGAATAATTTCATAGCTTCAATGATACACAATACATTACCTGTACTGATTTCGTCACCAGCATTTACAAATGATGGTTTACCTGGTCCCGCAGAACGGTAAAAAGTTCCGATCATTGGAGATTTAATCGTGATAAAATTAGCTTCTTCAGAAACTACTGCAGGAGCTGCCGCTGCTGGAGCAACTGCAGCCGGTTGAGGAGCTGCTGCCACTGGTGCTGCTGCAACTGGAACCGAAGCGGTTACATATGTAGGCTCCTGATTTGTTTTTATCGTAATTTTGAAATCTTTTTCTTCGATTGCTACTTCATTCACACCTGATTTTGAAACGAATTTAATCAAGTCTTGAATTTGTTTAATGTCCATACCCATAGTTATGCAGGTTAAATATTTTAGTGTTAATTTTTAAAATTCTTAAAACAGCCTTCAAAGCTACAAAATAATATTTGTACTTAGTAAGCCCATTTTAAGTATACAGATCCCCAAGTAAATCCACCGCCAAAAGCTGCTAAAATCAGGTTATCACCTTTTTTTAGTTTACTTTCCCATTCCCATAAACATAAAGGAATAGTGGCACTTGTGGTGTTACCATATTTCTGAATATTAATCATTACTTTTTCTTCCGGTAGTCCAGCACGTTCTGCTGTTGCATCGATAATACGTTTATTTGCTTGATGCGGTACTAAATAAGCGATATCCGAAGCTTGAAGATTATTTTTCTCCATAATCTCGGCTGCTACATTAGCCATATTGGTAACAGCAAATTTAAATACCGTTTTTCCTTCTTGATAAGCATAGTGTAAACCAGCGTCCACAGTAGCATGGGATGCCGGATTTAGAGAACCGCCACCTTTGATATTTAAATATTGACCACCTGAACCATCCGTTTTCAAGATTGCATCTTGAATACCATTGCCATCAGTGTTAGGTTCCAGTAGCACTACACCACAACCATCTCCAAATAAAATACACGTATTACGATCTTGATAGTTGACTACTGAAGACATTTTATCGGCACCGACAACCAATACTTTTGTATGTTTACCCGATTCAATAAATTGGACACCAGTTGTCAAGCCAAAAAGAAAACCTGAACATGCCGCTTGTAAATCATATCCCCAAGCATTTGTAGCCCCAATTTTATCGGCTAAGATATTAGCTGTGGCAGGAAAAAGCATATCTGGAGTACTTGTACAGAAGATGATCAAATCAATATCTTTTGCAGTAATTCCTCTTTTTTCTAATAATTGTTGCACCGCAGGTACAGCAAGGTCTGAAGTAGCTTTACCTTCTCCTTTTAAGATTCTACGTTCTTTGATACCTGTACGAGATACAATCCACTCGTCATTGGTTTCAACCATAGTTTCCAGCTCTTTATTTGTGAGGATATAATCAGGTACATATCCACCAACTGCTGTAATCGCAGCATGAATTTTTGACATAAAATTTAATTAAAAGCAGATCTGATTTTGTCAATAAAATCTGACTGGATCATATCTCTAGATTGTAAAACCATATTTTTAATAGCCTGAGGAGTTGATATTCCATGGCCTATTATAACAGGAGCATTAACTCCTAAAACAGGACTACCTCCATACTGCTCGTAGTTGAATCGGTCGAAGAACTCATCTTTAAGTCCTTTTTTCAATGTTACTACGTAAAATGATTCTGCTAGCTTTAAAACAACATTCCCTGTAAAACCATCACAAACATACACGTCGGCAATATCTGAAAACAGATCACGGCCTTCGGCATTTCCGATGAAATTAATGCGTTCGTTATTTTTTAAAAGGGGATAGGTGGTTGTGGTTAGGATATTTCCTTTTTCTTCTTCTTCACCGATATTTAATAAACCAACCTTCGGAGAAGAAATACCAAACATATGTTGCGAATACAAACTTCCCAAAATCGCAAATTGATTGAGCATTTCGGGTTTACAGTCTGCATTAGCTCCGACATCAAGGAGTAGTCCAAAACCGGATTTCAGTTTGGGTACAATTGTCGTTATAGCAGGTCTTAGTACGCCAGGTACCGTTTTTACACTAAAAATAGATCCGACAAGCATTGCTCCGGTGTTACCAGCAGAAGCAAAAGAATCAATTTCACCGTTTTTTAGTAATTCAAAGCCTTTGGCTATACTAGAGTTGGGCTTTTGTGTAATCGCTTTAGTAGGGTGTTCACCCATACTAATGTTTTCAGGTGCATGTATATATTCAAAGTCCGAAGGATTACCCCCAGCTTTTTCAATAAGCGATTTAGTCTCCTCCTCATCACCAAAAAGAACAAGTTTTTGATCTCCCGTCAAGAGTTGTTGAGCTTCTATCGCACCTAATATTGTTGCATTAGGGGCATAATCGCCACCTAAAATATCTAAACCAATCTTCATTCGTGATTATTTTTCAAGTCAATAATACGCAAAAACATCCCAAATTAAAGTATAATCTGAAAATTATACTCGTTTTGGGATGTTTTATGTTTTGAAAGATCTAAGTTAGACAACAGCCGTATTTTCAATGATCAATTTACCGTTGTAGTATAAATTACCATCTACAGTGTATGCACGGTGTGGTAAATGAACTGCACCAGTTTCTTTACAAATGCTTAAGCTAGGTCTGTCTGCTTTATAATGTGTTCTTCTCTTGTCTCTTCTTGATTTAGAAGTCTTACGCTTTGGATGTGCCATCTCGTATTTCTGTTTTAGTTATTTTTAATATTTCTTAATGCGGCCCAACGTGGGTCAATGTTCTCTTCTTTTACTTGCTCTTCTTTCTGTTGCTCAGTTGATATATGCGCTAACATAATCGGATCACAGGTAATATCTTTTCCTTGATCACTACATTTAGCAAACAAAGGAACTGCCAAATTGATATATTCATATAGCAATTCAGTCAGGTCTAGCTCGTGATCGCTTTTGGATAAAACCAATACTTCTTCCGTATTATCAGTCCAGTCTTCAGCGGTGAATTTAACCAATATCCGCTCTTTTACTGTAATAGGCGATAGAAATTCGCTTAAACAAACATCACAAGTCAATCCGATATCTCCAACAATTGTGAAATTTAAAATAAGCAGATTTTCTTGCTTCTGTAATTCAACATTTGCTGTTAGATGACCATCTTTAACAATGGAATGCTCAAAACAATCAAAGAACTTTTTATCGATCTCAAAATCAAAATTGTGCTTCCCTGCATTTAGCCCCGAAAACGGTATTTTGTATTGTATTAGATGTTTCACAATCTTGCATTTGAGCCTGCAAAGGTATGTATAAATAAGTTAGCATTGAAATTTTTTTTTAAAATATATTTCAATTCCTACTTCATTTATATGCCTTATAGCAAGCGGTTATTCATAATAATTTTTACCTAATTCTATTTTTTCCCTGCCGTTTTCCATTCGCCAACGGTTGGTATCCCGTAAAGAGTAAGCGCATCCACAATATTCTTGCATGTAGAACTTTTCTTTTTTAGATATTTCTAACATGCGGATAGCACCACCTTTTTTTCTCCAGTTGAATGTCCAATAGTCCATTCCCTCGAAGCGGGAGGCAGCACGTACACCACAATCATTGATTTGATCCATGTTTTTCCACCTTGAAATTCCTAAAGAACTTGATATAACATCAAATCCATTCGCAGCAGCATATTCTGCTGTTTTCTCAAAGCGCATGTCAAAGCACATCGTACAACGAATACCTTTCTCAGGTTCGTTTTCCATTCCCTTTGCTAAGTCGAACCAATGATCTACGTCATAGTCGGCATCAATAAAAGGAATATTATGTTTTTCTGCAAAACGGATATTCTCCTCTTTTCGTAAATCGTATTCTTTACGAGGATGAATGTTTGGATTGTAGAAATAGATTGTGAATTTGATATCCGAGCTGATCAAAGCCTCCATTACTTCACCAGCACAAGGTGCACAACACGAATGTAAAAGCAGATTTTTGCCTTCGTTAGGTAATGTTAACTTTTCTCTGATGAACTCCTTCTCTTCCATTGCTATTTTACTGATAAAAGTTTGGCAATTTTACTCAAAAAGTACTGAACTAGCAAATATTTGATAAACAGAATTTATTGTACCCTCGCCAATCTCTCTTTTTTTATCTTTATATTGGATCATATTTGTAGATTTGTACCTATATCAGATTAAAAATGAAATCACTAACAACGTATATAACTTACTTTTATTGGCTATTGTAACATGCTTGACTTCATGTGTACGAGAGGATGATGAGCCAGCATTGGCTAAGGTAGCAATCTCGAGGCTGTATGTTTCTTTTTCGGATTATCAATTGGATGAGGGGCAGACACCTTATAACAATGTCGATATTATTGATCCTGCAGACTCATTGACTCATTTTGAACCTTCTTTATCCTATAATTCAAGTACAAAAGGTGGGGCAGCAATATTATTTAACCCAATTGCAAAATATATTTTTCAAAGCAGTGCTAATGATGGTGGTATTGTAAAAGATACAAGCATTCAGGTAATGTCGGTAAATCCTGTAACAGGAGCTCCCGCATCTAATGGTTTAATTTCAAATGGATTGTTAACCCGTGTCAGAGGATTAGCCTACCATTATAATAAGGGTACAGAAAATTTATATGTAGCAGATCTTGGTGAAGGTACTAGACCTCCGAGTATCTATCTGTTTCAACGACCAGGAAGTTACAGAGGAAAAGCAAAAAGAAATCAACAGATATCCCTAGGGAAATTAATCCCATGGACAATGGCTTTTAAAAACGCCGAAGATAATTCAGACTTATATGTCGCTGTCAATGGAGAAAAGAAAGGTATTGCGATATTTAAGGATATCTTAAGAAAAAATCAACCCGCAGATTCAGTTTTGAGTGAGACAGCATTTCCACCAAAAGCTGTTCTAACTATAGCAGACCAGGGAGAAATCAGAGGATTTAGTTATTCCGCCCGTCAGGACTTACTTGCTGTTGCTAGTTATACCTCTACCGGCGGCACTAATGTCGGAAGAATTTTATTATTTGAAGGAGCAGGAGCATTATTAGCAGTCTCAGGAGACCGTGCTATTCAACCAACACGTATCATTACAGGGGCATTAACAGGATTAAAAAGACCACTAGATGTTGCTATTGACAATCGTGATGGAGCGAAATATTTATATGTCGCCGATGCCGATACAAAGATCGTTTCCCGTTTTTTGATTACCGATAAAGATAATGTGGAACCCAATAAGAAAAAACAATATAGCTTAACACCTGTTGCACTATCTTTAGATGCAAGGGGGCCAAGTGAGATCGATTAAGATTAATATTATTCCTCTAAGAGTTTAAAGAGTATTTCGATTTCTTGTTTCTTACCAACACTTTCATTTTGTTCGTAAGCTGTAACAAGATTACGCAATACTCTTTTTAGTATCGTTACATTATCACAGGGCAGCATAAATTCTTTTGAGAGCGGGAGATTCAGTTGTTTTAAGAATGAAATAACATCTGCTTTTTGCATCACTTGACCTTTATTAAATGCATTTAGATAGAACAATAAATGATCTGCATTCTGATCCTCATCTAGATAAGATAAAATAAAATGCTTTGGAAGATTAATGCCGAAGATCGGGATATCCAGTTTTTGAGCAACGATACTATAGATACATGAAAGGGTGAGGGGATTTCCCTTTTTTGTTTCCAGAACCCTACCGATAAACGAATTCTGCGGATTATGATAATCATTTGTATTTCCGGAAAGACCAAATTTATCAAATAGAACATAATTCATCAGTGACACTTTTCGTAGGGTGTCATTTCATACCGCAACTCCATCCATATATCGCGCTTTAGCTCTTCTAAGCTCATTCGTATGAGGTTATTGTCGTAAGAAGGGTATTGATAGCTATTGATGATGATGAGGCCCTCTAAGAGGTTAAATGAGTTGCTCATCTTCCAGATCAGAAGTTCACTTTTAATTTGATCAAACTGTATTGCATGGATTATTTTCTCCAGGCGTTCTTGTATGAAGGGATCAAAAGCAGACTCCCAATACTCCTCTAAAGAAGGTATGATCTCTGGTCCTAAACTCAATAATTTATTTTCGATTTCTTCAGAAATCAATTGATCCGGATCATCGAGTAAAGTAACCAAAGCATGTAATTCTTTTTCATCCATATACAAATTTAACAAAAATCCCCGCGATATGCCAAATGAAGCATATGCAGGGATATATCTAGGTATATGGTTATGGAGTTACTTTAATTGACCATCCAGCATGTGGACCGTTCTTTTTCCGTAAGTGGCGTTTTTGTCCGAGTGGGTCACCTGTATAATCGTGACACCTTCCGTGTTGAGCTGTTGAAACAATTCCATGATTTCTTCTCCTTGTTTAGAATTCAGGTTTCCCGTTGGCTCATCAGCCAATAGCAGCGACGGAGAACCGGCTAAAGCTCTTGCAATCCCTACAATCTGCTGTTGACCGCCCGATAGCTGTGAAGGAAACAGATCTTTTTTACCGACAATGTTAAAACGGTCCAATAGATCACTGACAATGGACTTACGCTCCGACGAAGATTTATTCTTATAGATCAATGGGGTTTCAATGTTTTCATACACAGTCATTTCATCAAGCAGATGATAAGATTGAAAGACATAGCCCATGTGGGACTGAAAAAGCTGTGTTCTTTTTTTCGGCTTTAGCTCCAACACATTTTCACCTTGAAATAGGTATTCACCCTCATCGGTTCATCAAGCATTCCAATGATGTTTAATAGTGTTGATTTTCCAGATCCAGAAGGTCCCATGATCGAAATAAAATCCCCCTCTTCAATATTTAGACTGACATCTTTTAGTACAAATGAACGTGTACTTCCAACATTATACCATTTAAATAAGTGTTTTAACTGTATCATTTTATCTATTTTTGTTGGTTATTTTAACTGTATGTAATATATAATTTTTAAACTGTTGTTATCCTAATTTACTCATTTCTCAGACTATCTATCGGATTAACTTTTGCTGCACGTATAGTCTGATAGCTGATCGAAACGCAGATGATGATGAAAATTATCATGATTGCAATTAGAAAATACCACCACTGCAAGTCAATGCGGTAAGCAAAATTGTCCAACCATCTATTGAGTATGAAGTAAGTCAGAGGAAGAGAGATTAGAGTAGCAGTTAAAAACAGTCGGAAAAACGGTTTGTTAAGTTGCATGAAAATAGATTGTACAGAAGCACCTAATACTTTACGTACACTCATTTCTTTTTTACGAATTGTTACTTGATAAGCGGCCATACTAAAAAGACCAAGAGCCGCAATAATAACTGCTAAAAATGTAAAGCTATTGAAAGCAGTCTGCATCTCCTGTTGTTTTTTATGCAACAAAGCATATTGTTGATCCATAAAAGCATATTCCAGAGGCAATGATTTTGTTGATGAATTTTGTTGCCATTCTTTTTTTACAGTTTCGATAGCTTGTGCTGCTTTTCCTTGAGCAGCTTTTACAATTAATGTTGCCTGGGGTCTTGCAGATCCACATTCATTTTTATAAGAATAGACCGTTGGCTTCACGGCATTTTCAAAACCATAAGCTTTACTATCTTTTACCACAGCGATAATTTCAAAATTGACATCACAACCGGCTAACTTAGCTCCGATAGGCTGTCCTAGATCTAATGCCATAGCCGCAGATTCATTGATAACCGCATAATGCGAAGTAGAATCTTGTAGCAATTGCTTGATTGATGTGGGAATATTTCCCTTTAATACCGCTATATTCAGTGTGCTGAAATAGCTTTTATCGATCCCGACGTGATCGAATTCCAATTGTTTTTGGTTATGAGAAAACTGTTTTTTGGGAGGAAGCTCCCCATCTCCAGGCATATTTGTTGCAGAAGCTACCGATAAAATACTGGGATCTTGTTGCAGTCGTTCCTTAAGATTGTAGTATGTACCATTTAATGTGCCATCATAATACATTCCTAAGCCCTTATATGTAATCACCTGTGCCGGTTCAAATCCTTTGTCTGTGGTTTGAATATACCGGATTTGCTCATGTATAACGAGCATCCCTGTCATAAATAGTAAAGCAATACCAATTTGAAAAACCAGTAAACCATTACGGAGTGTATTTTTTCGTTGCGTCTTACCAAGTCCGCCCCTCAATAAACTAACAGATTTGAATCCCGAAAGTATGAAGGCTGGGTAAATTCCGGATAGACAGGTTGTGCCAATTACACCTAGAAAAAGATACATTACCGTATCTTGATTTAAAATGTACTGTTTGAGGTCATCATTGAACCACTTTTGCAATACATTTCCGGTAATACTTAGCATAAAAAAACTAAACACAGCTGCAGTTAATGTCAAAATAAAGACTTCCAAAAGTAATTGACGAATGATTGTCCAGCGCGAGCTTCCCAGTATTTTCTTTAATGCTAACTCTTTAATACGTTTGTCAGCTTGCGCCATGATCATGTTGGCAAAATTTGCTGATGCTAATACAAGTATAATAATCGATACGATGCCAATTATCCATAACATGAGATAAGGCGTATTACTTCCATTTTTTGGTCTTAAATGTAGATTGGATAAGGGATCTAAATAAATTTTTCCTTGCGATAAAGCTGCTGTTTGAGATAGAGGAACAATTTTATCGTGGTAGAGTTTGTCTATTTTACGGGCCAGAACATCGATATTAGTTCCAGGCTTTACTTGAATGTATGTTTGATATGAAAATGGAATTTCTCCTGCAAATAAATCCTCAGGTTCTTTTATAAAGAGTAAGTCATGGTCAATCAGGGATAAACCATTATTCTTACTAATTCCATAAATACGTTCATGTTGATCTAATAGTAAACTAAGCACTGGAACAGACTTAGGGGTGTCAAAATTTAAATCCCCCTTTTTGAAAATTTTCTCAGCGATACCTTGCTTTACTAGAGTGGCCTCATTTTGAATTTTACTCTTATAAAGGTTCCCGGTCTTACTTTCAATTTGAAAAATATGTGCCGCAGAAGAATCTATTACCGCCGCATCTTTAATTAATACCGTATTTTCTCCGAAAAGTGGATAAGTACCAAAACTATAAATTATTTTTCTGCCGGCAGTTTCTATTTCGGGTAAACTTCTTTTCAATAAGGGCGCAAGCATGGCATTTGTTGCATCTGTAAATTCTTCTGAAGAGGTCAGTCCAACCTGATAGATCCGATCATAATTGGGGTTCCATTTATCATAGCTTGTTTCTCTATTGATGTATTGGTACGACAGGATAAAACCTGTAAATCCCAACATCAGTCCGAATACGTTCAACAATGAAAAGAACTTATTTTTCAATAGGCTTCGCCATGCAATTTTGATTTCGTTTAAGATCATATGTCGCCTGTTTAGTTCGTTGTTAAAAATGAAATGTATGAAGTCATTACAAAAGCGGAAGATGCAATTGCGTTGCCATTTTGGTTTGTGTTTGATTATCAGTGTGTTGTTCTGTATTTAATTTATATTACTGTTCGATATCGAACAGTAACCGTTCAGTATTGGACAAGAAATCCTCATCATTTGTTAATCGCAGAATATTAAACAAATTATGCATAGTCAGTTAGACAGTGCTAATGCGTGATTAGGATGGAAATAGGGGAGGCGGGAAATTTCAATTTGCAGGGGGACTTCATAAGAGACGTCAGTAATTTTTCGCTTGCTTCGTTAGAAAAGCAAGCGAAAAATTCAATACTCTTTTTTATTATACTCAGATTATTAACATGTGATCTATTGACTTTTATATGTTAAAGATCTGGTATAGATTTAGTTAATAGAAATCTAGCGATACAGAACCTGAAGAAGTACGGGCATCTATTTTTTTCCACCTCCATTAATTGCACCCTGAGCCAAAGATTTATTAGATCTGCCAGAAAAATTTTGAGCGGACGGAAGATTGACCCGTGAACCTTTTAGGTCGACGTTATATTTTCCTTCTGGTACTTTAATCTTCACGCTACCACCAGATGTAGCTAATGTAATGTCATCCGACATACGCTTCATATCCATAGTAATACTTCCGCCACTTGTATGTGCATCAACTAATCCTTCTACATTCTTACCATTAATTGATCCGCCACTTGTAGCAATACGGATATTACCAGAACAATTATCCAGATTTATAGATCCTCCAGAAGTGTTGAGCTGTATATCGCCCTGACTGTTGCTAGCAGTGATACTGCCACCTGAAGTCTTACCTGAAATATTTCCTGCTAACGATTTAATTTGTAAACTACCACTCGAAGTTCGGAATGTTTGCTTGCCATTTAGTGCATTCAGCTGTATACTACCTCCTGAAGTGCTCAGATTACTGTTGACAGACTCAGGAACTGTTACATAAAAAGCAACAGAAACCGAACTGTTACCATTGTTTCCTTTTTTACGTTTAGCAGATGCGGTCAATTTTCCACTTTCTAACTGGATGACAACGTCATACTCTTCATGCAATAATTTTTCTAAATCCGCTGATGAATTGAGTAAGTTTCCGTTGCGAGACACCCAGACTTCAACCGAACCAGGTTGGTTATTAGACCCGGTTACTTTAATTGCCCCGGCCGATGTGCTGACTTCGAGATCTTTAATTTTGCTGTTCTGAAAAGTTTCTTTCCGTACCATTTTTTGACCAAAAGAAACCTGTACCAACAATAGTAATAATGTGGTTTGAATAAATCTTTTCATATTCGTGTTTTTATTAAGATATTAATTGGCGTACCTTATTAAGATACAATCACAATGTATTCACTATAACATACAATCATTTTGCCATTCTCCTTATCAATTAGTAGTCAGTGATTTGTTATTTTTATTTTAAGAATTACCTGTTCGCTATTGAACAGTTTACGTTCGGTTTTGAACAATAATGAATCTCAATCCCACAACAAATGCAGCTGGTGATCAGAAAATCCTATTCATTTCTTAAACTCTCCACGGGATTTGTATGGATTACCTTTAACGTTTGCAAGCTGATTGTTGCCAAAGCAATCAGAATAGCACATCCACCAGCAATAATAAAATATATCCAACCGATGTCGATACGGTAATTAAAGTCGGCAAGCCATGTATTCATGGCCCACCAGGCAATAGGTGTAGCAATAATAATAGCGACTAATACAAGTTTCATAAAATCTTCCGATAATAATTTCAATAAGCGCATATCACTTGCCCCTAAAACCTTTCTAACACCAATTTCTTTAGTTCGCTGTTGTGTGATATAGGTGACCAGTCCAAAAAGACCCAGTGAAGCGATAAAGATGGCGACAACTGCAAAGCAGGTAAAAATATTTTTTGTTCGCTCCACATCTTGATATAATATTTTAAAACTCTCATCCATAAAGCTATAATTGATCTTTTGATTTGGACTAAACTGATCCCAGACTTTTGCTATCGCATTCAGTGTCTCATCCATATGTTGCGGTTTTACCTTAATAGACAACAAAGAAGGGCTATCCCGGAGTACCAGACCAACCGGAGCTGTACCTTCACCTTTGAGCGATTCGAAAATAAAATCATCGACTACCCCTAAGATTGTCCATGTTTCACCATTCGTAATCTTTGTACCGATTGGATTCTTAATTCCCATTTCTTTAACCATCTGTTTGTTAACGATGATTCCCATGCTGTCCGAGGCTATCTGCGCATTGAAGTTGCGGCCTTCAGCCATTTCAATTTCAAAAGTAGCCAGATACTCTTGATCGACTCTCCAAAACTGACCCTGAGTTGCAAGATCAAGTTCACGTCTTCCATCTAACCAAAACGCGTTACCATTCTTTTTGCACCATCTATCGGAACCGGAAGATAGTCGCTAACGGAAATATGACTTACGGAGGGAATCGAAGTTAGTTCATTTTTAAATGGACCAAGCTGATCGCCTATTACATTTAGACCTCGAAGTACAATAACCTGATCCTTGTTAAATCCCAGATCTTTTTGCAGCATGTATTGAATTTGCTGATGACTGATCAATGACCCAACGATTAAAATAATCGATGTTGAAAATTGAAAAATGACTAAACCATTCCGTAGCAATGAAGGGTTTGCATTGTTAACCAGTTTATTTTTTAATGCCGTGATAGGTCTAAAACCAGAAAGATAAAGTGCTGGATATGTCCCTGCGATGCTACCGATTATAATAGCCGAAATCAATAAATAAGGTATAAAATACCACGTGAACCACGGAATTTCAATTGATTTATGAGCGATATTATTAAAGACAGGCAATAATAGGTGAGCGATGAGTATCGCTAAAAATAGAGAAATAAAGCTATAGCATAATGCCTCCGTCATAAACTGGCTGATTAGACTTTTTCGGTTAGATCCAATTGTTTTTCGGATACCGATTTCTTTTGCTCTAGTCGTGGCATTGGCAGTCGATAAGTTTACAAAATTGATACAAGCTATCAGTAGGATAAACAGAGCTACCGATGCAAAAGTCCACACCATGCGAATATCACCGCGATTTAGTGTCGATACTTGATCATCTTCGATATCAGATGAATGTAAATGAATGTCTAGAGCATTTTGAAGACTGATCTTAATTTGATGGACAATAGGTCCTATTTTTCTTCCCGCTTTTATCAGTTCCGGAATGTAATGGCCAGTGATGTAAATTTTATTAATCTCTTTTTCAACAAGATCTATATTTGCCTGTGGAGTCAGTTTGATATAAATCGTGTAATTATTGCTTGTCCATTTGTTCTGTTCACCAGGGTGAAATGGTTCTCCGGCCAAGGACATAAAGAAACCATATCCAGATAAGGTCGAATTACTGGGAATATCATCGATGACCCCTGTAATGGTAAAAGCCTTTGACTTATTGTTATTGAGATAGATCTGTTGACCAATAGGATTACCCTTAAAGTATTTAAGCGCTTTACTTTTGGTCAGCACAATGGTATTCGGTTTATCTAGAGCATGCTGTAACTGACCATATTGCATCGAGGATGGAAACATATCCAATATGGATTGGTCAATATAGACAAATCCATCATCATAATGACTATCGGGCAAATTATTAATCGAAAGCTGATTACTACCTGCTCCTAATTGCGGATTTGGGAGTATTCTCCCGGAGTTCTCTATGGCAGGAATTTCCTCTTTTAATGTTCTAGCTCCGGGAGCAGAAAGCGATACCCAGCGATTGATTTTATTTCCCTCTGGAGCTTGGACAATGAGACGATAAACACGATCCATTGACGGATAAGACTTGTTGTAGCTTATTTCATGTTTGATGTAGAGAACGATCAGTACGCAAATTGCAATACTAAAAGCAAATCCGCCAATTTTAATACTGGAATAAAACTTATTCTTTGAAATATTGCGCAGGGCAATTTTAAGGTTATTTACCAACATAACAACAGTATTTATTTACATAGCCATATCCTATCATGATGATAGTGGGGGCGTAACTTATAGATACAATTGTGTTGCCAAATAATTATATCACTGTTAATGAGTTTGTTGTGGTTGTTTTTGGTAGATTATATTTGTACGGAAATGAACAGTTTCCGTTCGCTTCCGTACAAATACTTTAGTCAGGATCTAAAAACCGATCGGTTATATTGTCATTGGACATGACCGATCATTTTATTTTTATTATTCAGGCTCTTTCAAGCGTAGGTCTTCACATAATTTAAGCATCATCTCATTTGGATCACTATCCGTTGCCAGAGCAATAAGATACATTTCATCTAACCGCAATTTTGCTGTATCATTCATCGTTAGTTCATTGATACGTGCTTTACTTAGTCCCGTCTTGCGTGCCACCATAGATTTATTGACGGATTTCTTTGCTAAAATCTCTCCAAGTTTTGTCATTATAATACTATTTACTGTCTGCTCATCTGTATAGATAAAAATACAAAATGTTGTATTTAAATATACAATCATTGCGAATATTGCCAGTTATTCGGTTTGTTTGTATAGAATATGTATATAAATAAATTTATGAATGAGAAAAACTTAAAGGAAAAACTGATAATTAGAAAAAACTTATGTTGACAACAAGGAAAATTTCTACATAAGAAGAATGTACATAATAAATGTTATAGTAAAAAAATGCCGGCTGTCCATCATCGAACAACCGGCATAACATAAACATATTAATCTCTTAGAAGAGATTTTAAACAAACACTAAAATCCTTTATTATATTTTATCACGAACCTTACTCATCGCGTAGACTATCTACAGGATTGGTTCGAATAACCTTCAACGTTTGGTAACTGATTGTAACGATAGCAATAAGGATAGCCGAAAAGCCTGCCAATAAAAAATATAACCAGTTTATCTCAATGCGATAGTTGAAGTCCTGTAACCACGTATCCATAGACCACCACGATATGGGAACAGCAATAACGATAGCAATGAATACCAGTTTTATGAAATTGCTAGATAGCAGTTTTAACAAACTAATACTACTTGCACCCAATACTTTTCGGATACCGATCTCCTTTGTACGCTGTTGAGTGATATATGTAGCAAGGCCAAATAAACCTAATGAGGCAATGAAAATAGCGATAAAGGCAAAGCTTGTAAAAATATTTTTTGTACGCTCAACATCCTGATATAAACTTTCAAAACCTTCATCTAAAAAACTATAATTGATCTTTTGATTGGGAGAAAATTTATCCCAGACTTTAGTAATCTGTGCAAGAGATTGATCTATATGACCAGTTTTAACTTTTATAGATAGGAGGGAAGGGCTGTTTCCAAGAGCTAAAGAAACTGGCCCAGACTCCTCTTTTAGCGATTCAAATATAAAGTCGTCCACCACTCCAATGATAGTCCAGGACTGACCGTTATTGATTTTGGCACCGATCGGATGTGTGAGTCCCAATTGTTCCACAAGCGTTTTGTTAACAATAGTAGCCGAACTGTCTGAAGCCAATTTGGGATTGAAATTGCGGCCTTCAGACAAGCGCAACTCAAATGTAGATAAATAAGTATCGTCAACAAGCCAGAATTGTGCTCCTCTACCAAGTTGTACATCTTTATTATCATCAAGTGCAAAGGAATTTCCATTTCGTTTCACACCATCAATAGGTACAGGAAGGTAGTCTCCCACAGAAACATCAGAAACGTAAGGAAGTGATTTTAATTCATTCTTTAGACTAGCTAGATCCTGAGATAAAGTGGTGATGCCACGTAATACGATGACCTGATCTTTACTGAAACCCAGATCTTTGTTTAAAATAAAATTAACCTGTTGATTGGCAATAAGTGCACTCACGATTAAAATAATAGAAGTTGCAAATTGAAACGTAACAAGGCCATTGCGTAATAACGAACTTTTTGGAGTAGAATCCTGTTTATTTTTTAATGCTGAGATAGGTTTGAATCCCGATAGGTAAAGTGCCGGATAAATACCGGCTAAACTTCCAATAAACAGCAAAGAAACAAGGAGTGTCGGAATAAAATACCAGCTAAATATTGGAATCTCTAAACTTTTATTAGCCAGATTGTTAAATAATGGTAATAAGATCCAAGCTAACAAAAGGCCGATGATCAGTGAAATTAAACTATAACAGATAGCTTCGACCATAAACTGACCAATTAAAGATTTTCTGTTTGAGCCAATGGTTTTACGAATACCAATTTCTTTAGCTCTTGTCGCCGCATTTGCGGTAGAAAGATTGATGAAATTGATACAGGCGATCAGTAAGATAAAGGCCGCAATAGATGCAAATGCCCATATCATCTTAATATCTCCCCGATTTAATATCGAGACTTTGTCATCGCGGATACCCGTAGAGTAAAGGTGTATATCAGAAGCATTTTGTAAATACATTTTTACCTGACGAAACCAAGGTTTAATGCTTCCACCTGCTTTTTGCGTCTCAGGGATCAGATGACCATTTATATATACTTTCTGAATAATACTTTGCGTTTGCTTGGGATCACTATTTTCTTTCAGTTTGACATACACAGTGTAATTTGTAGCCATCCAACTATTTTGCTCACCTGGATATAAAGGCTCACCTGCTAAAGACATGAAAAATGTGTAGCCATACAGCGTAGAATTGCTTGGGATATCATCGATAACAGCGCTAATCGTATAAGCCTTCGATTTATCATTGTTCAGATAAATCTGTTGACCTACAGGATTATCCTTAAAATATTTTGAAGCTTTACTTTTGGTCAGGACGATAGAATTTGGATTGTCCAGAGCATGCTCCAATTGTCCATAGATCATGGGTGAAGGAAACATTTCCAGAATGGATTGATCCACGTATACAAACCCATCATCATAGTAGTTCTCTGGTCCAGATCCCAATGTCAATTGATTACCTCCAGCCCCAAAAAGCGGATTAGGCAATATCCGACCGGATTGTTCCACTGCCGGGACTTCCTCTTTAATTACTTTTGCCGCTGGTGCGGTCAAAGATAGTCCTCTCATTACATCATCCCCATTCGGAATTTGTGATACAATACGATAGATCCGGCTTACATCTGGATAAAACTTGTTATAGCTCGTCTCATGTTTAATATATAAAACAATTAAAATGCAGATGGCAATACCAAAGGCAAAGCACCAATCTTAATACTGGAATACAGTTTATTCTTTGTGATATTCCGCCAGGCGATTTTAAGATTATTGATCAACATAATAATTGTTTTTATTTCACAGGGTCCTATCAATATAGTATGGGACATGCATCTGAAAACAATTGCATTGCCAAATATTTATGTATTTGATTTGTAGTTGTTTAGTTGTTTTTTCGCAGTTGAGGTTTGTACGAAAATGAACAGTTTTCGTTCGTTTTCGTACGAATGCGCTTTAAGATTTTAAAATATTCCTAGGCTATGTCCATTGTAAATATCGATTATGAGATTATAATGTTGATCAAAATTTTTCAATGAGATGTCTATACCAAGTTTGACTATTACTTATCATAAGGTTATTAATGAGTATTTTATCGCAGTTTCTCGAACTATAGTTATTGCTTTACCTAATCTACCAAAAATTCGTTGATTTTTGTTGTTATAAAAACATCATATACTATATTGTGATGTATAGATAAAATTATAAAATGAATTATTTATCTATATAATTGTTTTGAATTATACTATTAATAATGTTTCTTTGTATAGAATAACTATATAAACTTGTTGAATTATGGAAAAAACGGAATTCAAACCAATAATTAAAGTTTACAAGCGCACATGTAGAGAAAAAGAAACATACATTTACTACAGAATGCTTTTGCATCGTATTTCATGTCACTTATCACCTGAAGAAGTATCTTTCCTAATGGGAAAGCCTAATGATTATGTTAAAAAGGTAGAAACTTTTAAGATTAAATCGGTCCTTACTGTGGATCTGTATATCATGCATCTCTCTTTGGAGCTAGAGAGTATGAGTTGGATGTTTCAGATGGGTATTGTTTCTACAGACAAGGACACAGAGTTCGAACTGCATATTATTAAAATGGAGGATCGTGTTATTTATCAGATGCAGAAGTTTGATGTGGAATCGAATCAAAATGTCATCGAGTTTAAATTAATTGACATTCGGCATGATCTCGATCTGTATAATTCAACAGAGTCGGAATTAAAGGATATTAAGAGCTTGATTGATGAGCAGTTGGTTGCTGGTTATTTTAATGAAGAGAGAACTGGATCCGAGATTCATAAACTGTGCTGTAGTAAATTAGAAAAATACATAAAACCAAGAAATGTGATGATGACATTACAGCCCTTAATTGAACGTAAGGAAGGAATTAGAATAATAAGAAAGAAATCAGCTAACTTTTTTGTATTTGCTGTCGATTTAGGAAATAAGGATTGATAAATCAAAATGATGAGCAGAGTAATATTTTAAAAACTTTAAGCCGTAGGAGCACACCAATTATAAACCGTCCATCTCTCAGTCGGCTTACTTTTCTTATTTGCACCTCCTACGGCTTTGTTTTTTATTCATCCCTTAACTTCTCAATTGGATTGAATTTCGTAGCTCGGTATATAATACCTACAATCAGTGTACCCAGCAATAATGCTAAAAACCCCAATGGGAGCAGGTATGTCACTACGTCGATAACAATACGATTGTTATAATTCTGTAGCCAGACATTCATCATCACATAACTGGCAGGTATAGTTACCAATAAAGCCAAAATAAAAATAAGATAAAATTCCTTCGAAAAAAGTAAAATTAAATGCATCAAAGAAGCACCAAGCACTTTGCGTACACCCACTTCTTTATTACGCAGGTTGATGGATAATGTAATCAACCCGATGATGCCCAAGGCGACGATCAGTAAAGATGCAATAGTTGCAACCTGGGAAGCACGTTGCAATTGCAGTTCTGTTTCATATAATTTTTGGATGCGGTCATCTGTAAATTGATATTCAAACGGTGCATCAGGAAGGAGTTCTTTCCATTTTTTTTCCAAAGCCTCCATAGATGAAGACAAAGAACCATCCTTTAAACGGATACTCAAAAATCGGAATTGTGCAGATCTGGAAATATTGATCCACGCTATTGCCGTAGCTTCATCGTTCATGGAGTTTGGAACGAAGTCTGCTGTTACCCCAGATATCATGACAGGAACGTTAGCTTCTCCAAAACCGATTGTTCGGCCAATAGCCTCTTCCGCCTTTGTAAACCCTAAAGCGAGCAGTGCTTCCTTATTAATGACTACATCAGGATTTTGGTCATTTTGAGAACTGTTAGGATTTAAAAAATGACCCGCTAATAGCGGGATCTGATACGTTTTTGCAAAATAAGAATCAGACATAATGATCTTAGAGTGCACTGTTTTTTCCGATTTGGTATTGATAAGTATTTGATTATTACCTCCTATAAAGCCAGGGATCTCATAAGAAAGACTAATGGACTCTATTTGTGGAAGTCTTTGGAACTCATCTCGCGTCGTTTCCATCTTTTTAAGCCCCTGTTCGGTCCAGTCACGGGGTACCTGAACGTTCAATACCGATTCTTTATTATAGCCCAGCTCACCATTTATAAATAGATTAATTTGTTTCGATATAATGATTGTAGCCATTAGTATAATGACAGCGACTGCAAACTGTGTGAAGATGAGTACACGACGCACGGCCTGCTTGCCGTTACCTTGTGTAAACTTATTTTTCACAGACTGTAGAATGTCATTGCCTGAAAGTTTGATTGCTGGATAGATACCTGCTAAAAGACCAACAATACATGCAAATAAGAAAAGTAAAATATAAAAACTAAAAGGTAGTGCTGTCAACGATGGTAACTTGCGCATAAAGATTTCTTCAAAAATAGGACTTAAAAGTACATAAATAGGAAGACTGATCGTGACAGCAATCAGCATGGTTGTCATGTATTCGGCTATCAACTGGGAAATGATCTGTGAACGGGAAGAACCCATCATTTGCGAATCCCGATCTCTTTCAATCGGGTAATGTTTTGACTGATGGTGATATTGATGAAGTTAATGATGGCCATTAACAATACGAAGCCTGCAATCCATAATAAAGTAGCAATCATTTTGCGGACAGCTCCCTTATTATCATCTAAAAAGTAACTTTTCAAAGGCTTTAAATCCGGGGAATAGTTTGTTGAAAACTCACCATCCGTATTGCGCTTTACCAGATCCTGGATAGGAATAGCGAGTTGCTCAGGCGTAACACCTTTCTGTAGCTCAATAAATGATGCAATATAAGGGTTTTGCCAGTTGTCGATAGACCTTCCAAAATACGATTCACTCGCTATCGGTAAAAAAATATCAGACTTCATGGCGTCATTTAATTGCATGACGGAGTTTTGAGTATTTTCTTTGATTACACCTGTAATGGTGAAGGGTTGCTTATCGCCTTTGAAGTTTTTGATTTCAAGTGTTTGACCCAAAACATCTATTTTTCCAAAATACTTTTGAGCAGCTTTTTCGGTGATGACCACAGTGAAAGGCTTCGTTAATGCAGTTGTTGAATTTCCAGCAAAAACCTCAAAACCAAACATATCCAGTAATGTCGGATCGCCTAAAACTGTCCCTTCTTCAAATATCTGCTCTCCATGAGAGACAATACAGGTCAAACCGTCGATGCGGTAATAATTTGCCACCAATTGTGGATACTCTTCTTTTAAAGCTTTTGGCAAAGCACCAATACTTGTTAGTGGGATGCCGAAACCTTCTTTCTTATAATTACTTTGTAATATATATTGTTGCTCTTTGTTGCGAAGTTCACTATTGACCTGATGCACTTCCCAAACATATGCGCCGACCAGTATGACGAAAGTAATACTGCAGATCAACCCCAAAAGATTGATTAAACTTTCATACTTACGTTTTATGATATTGCGCCAGGCGATTTTGATATTATTCTTTAACATAGCTATATTTTTTACCGCAGCGCTAAGCTTCGGGTTTGATTATCTTATTTTGGGTTTATTAATCGCGTTACTTATTCATCCCGTAAACTGTCTACCGGATTTGCCCGCGCGGCTTTGAAAGATTGAAAGCTGATTACCAATAACGTAATCATGACTCCAAAGAGCAACGCTGAAGCAAAAATCCACCATGTCAGCTCAATTCGGAATGGAAAATCTTCCAGCCATCTATTCATCAAATAAAAGGCAATAGGCGTAGCTATTATACCAGAAATGATCATCCATTTAACGAAATCTTGCGTCAATAATTGAATAATTCCTGCTATAGAAGAGCCAAGAACTTTTCGGATACCAATTTCTTTGGTTCGCTTCAGAATAGTGATCGATAACAATCCTAAAAAGCCCATAGTGCTTATGATAACAGAAACGACCGCAGCGATCCAAATCAGTTTTTCAGTTAGTGTTTCTTTTGCATACAAATTAGCGATTTGTTCATCATAAAATTTATATTCAAATATTTCCTTAGGGTACCAATCCCTCCATTGCTGTTCAAATTCATGTATAAATTGCTGTGGATTTGTACCATTAAACTTGATGGCTATATTTTTTAAACGCCCCGCATTATAACCGATAACTGTCGGCGCTATCCCTTCCTTTAGAGAGTTTGTACTAAAATCAGCTACAACACCAACAATTTTTCCGATGCTTTCCTCATTTAATCCTCCCGCGTTAAGGCTTTTTCCTAAGATATCATATGGGTTCTCATATCCAAGATCCCTAGCCATTTTTGATTGATCAACTCCGGATTCTTGGGGTTATCATTAAAATTATGTCCAGCGACAAGTTTGATATTAAATGTTTTAATATATGAAGAGTCAGCAATAGCATAACGGGCAGGCCATTTTTCCCAATCTGACCGATCATCAAATTGAATAGTTCCTCCCCAAACTTTATCATTTGCTGGCGGATTATCACAAAAACTAAATGAGGTAATGTCAGGCCGTTTCGCAAGGAAATGCTTAATTTTTTCTTTGCTGGCAAACATTTCTTTTTTCATAGGAAAAAGGAATACCTGCTCGCGCTCAAATCCCAGATCCGTATTTTTAAGATAATGGACTTGAAGAATGATTACTAAGGTTGCGATCAGAAGTACCATCGCGATTACATTTGCAAAATAATGAAAGACTTTCTGGTGAAACTCCATGGACCATTGTCAGTTTTTTTAGAGCATCTTGGATAGGTGTCCTATTGACGAAAAGTAAAGGATAAACACTAGTCAGAAGAGCCGTGCAGATCCAGGTCAATCCGACAATACTAATCAGTGAACTAAAAGAAAGAATTGCTATAGGTTCATCTTGAAAAAGATATCCATTACTCCAGTTTAGGAAAATGCTTAATAAAATAAGTGCAAAAATAGTGGACAGAAAGGTCAATATTAAAGTCTCCAATAAAAACTGGTAAAAGAGTTGTTTCTTTGAGCTCCCTAAAATTTTTCTTACCCCCATTTCAACACTACGGTTCATCTGTTGAGCAAAAAGAATATTACTGTAATTCACGATTGCCATGATACTAATGCCAAGGGCAATAATTGACAATATCTGTAGTAGCGATTTTTGGGTACCTTTTCCATAGTCTTTATCAAAATGAAAATCGGTTAACGGAAGCAGTTTATAGGAATAATATTCTAGTACACTTTTATCATAATATTTTCCGACAAGCTCATGGATTGTTTTTTCTACCTGAACCTTATCTTCATTATTCCTTAAAGTCAATAAAATATTGTTGTTCGTATTTGTATAACCCCAATTATGAAAATAATCATCCTTGGTATCAATCTTAAAAAGTGTCGGAATCGATTTTAAGGAGAAGTAAACTTCCGATCTAAAGTCAGAATTTTTTCGACTATCATCGATAATACCAATAACTTTTATAGTAAACTCACCCTCAACTAGGATTGTTTTTCCTATTGCATTTTCATCTCCGAAATAAAGCTTAGCAGTAGATGCAGTAAGCGCGACAGTATTAGGCGCATCTAAATCTTTAGGATTCCCCTGTTTCCAGGGGAAATCAAGCATATTAAAGTAATTTGAAGAAGCAAAAGCTGCTTTTCCATCTGTTTTGAACTGTTTATCTTGGATTCCTATTGTGAAATCTTTTTTGTCAATATATAAAGCAGTTTTCTCGATCTGTGGCATTTCTTTCGAAATGGCCTCATACATGGCAAATGATCCTCCTTTTTCATGCTCAACCTGCTCCAGCTTAAGATCGTAAACAACCATGTAAGTCCGATCTTTTTGATGATGAAATTGATCGTAGCTAAGCTGATAGCTATTGTAAATATAAATGAACAAACCACATGCAATCGCTAATCCTAAACCAATAATTGTCAGAATTGAATAATACCGGTGCTTCAAGAGCTGCCTAAATGCTGTTTTAAAAAATAATTGAATCATTAGCTTGTTCTAAATTATTTAAAATATCTATTAAGCTGTTATTCATCACGTAGACTATTGACAGGATTTGAAAGAGCGGCTTTGATCGCTTGGTAACTAATCGTTGCCAAACTGATCAGAATAGCCATGAGGCCTGCAATAGCAAAATAATGCCATTGGATTTCAATGCGGTAACTATAATCTTTCAACCAGTCATTCATTGTCCACCATGCTATCGGTGATGCGATAAGAATTGCTATAAGGACCAATTTTAGAAAATCTAAAGAGAGCAAAGATGTTAATTGCCCAACAGATGCTCCCAATACCTTCCTAACAGCAATTTCCTTCATCCGTGTCTCTGCCATGTAGGCGATAAGAGCCAATAGTCCAAGACATGAAATAAAGATTGTTAATCCTGCAAATAGCATAGAAATTGTTCCAATGGATTGTGTCTCTTTAAATTTAGATTCGAAATTTTTATCAATAAATTTATAATCAAAAGGGTAGTCAGGATTAAATTTCTTGAAGATATCCGCTATCTTTTTTAGGTTTGTTTCGGTACTGTTATTCGGATTCAGTCGATAATGTATCGTTGTGAACCAGGATTTAGGACCAAGAATAATCATTGGCGCTATTTCGTCATAGGGTGAATCAATGATAAAATCTTTGATTACACCAACCACTGGCCAATTTTCGCCGTCGGCTTGAATGACTTGACCGACCGGGTTACTTAAGCGCATGGATTTTACAGCTGTTTCTGTCAGTAACACTGCATTGCTATCGGTCTTATACTTATATACATCAATATCACGTCCCGACATAAGTACGAATCCCAGGTTTTTTACTGCATCAGCATCGGTGCTGAAACGATTGAAAGATATTTTTTATCACTGTCGGTACTACCAGACCAGGAAAAACCCCATCCATTACTATAGCGATCGGTAACAGGAGACATATTTTTAGATACAAAAAGTACAGCATTGCTAGCCAGCAATTCATTACGTAACGTTAGATAATTTTTGTCTAATTCCCCTGAAAAACGGGTCGTTAATAAGCCATTGTCATTATAACCCCGATCCCGATCTTTCGTATACTGGATCTGTTGAAATATGATAATAGTTGCTATAGTCAGAATGATAGCGATCGAAAATTGAAGAATAACCAAAAAAGAACGTACACTGAGGCCTTTATTGTAGGTATTCAACTTTCCCTTAAGCGTTTTCAACGGTTTAAAAGAGGAAAGAAAAAATGCAGGATAGCTACCCGCTAAAACCCCTGTGATAACCGAGAAAATAATTAAAAAGAACCATGTACTACCGGAGAGTAAAGAAATATGAAGATTTTTCTCTACAAGATTATTAAATGCAGGTAGAACCAATATCACACAGACGATGGCCAATATCATAGCCCCAAAACTGATTAAGATACTTTCTACAATAAACTGTAGCATGAGGCTTTTGCGACCAGCACCTACAACCTTGCGGACCCCGACTTCTTTGGCTCTTCTTTCGGAGCGGGCTGTACTCAGATTCATAAAGTTAATACAGGCGACTAACAAGATAAATGCTCCAATCCAAGAGAATAAATGTACCAGTTGAATACGACCGGCCGTATATGACCCATTGATGCTTTTATTGTATAAGTAGGTATCTTTATAGGGAAAAGCAAAGATCTCATTCGTGGACTTGATTTCATTGTTACCTACATTGATATGATTTTGGCTCACGAGTTTTATTTTATCATTGAACTCCTGTAAGGATGTTCCCTCCTTCAATAAAATATAGGTATAAGTAGAGTTGTTGGACCAGTTTTCGTCAACAAACCCTAATTTCTTAGCAAAGTCCCATGATAAGAGATAATCAAATTGAATACTGCTATAACTTGTTGGATCTTTAATTATGGCCTGAACCGTTACCAAGTTATTGGATTCGACTTTTATAGATTTTCCTATAGGATCCTCATCTCCAAAAAGAGATTTCGCAAATTTCTCAGTGATGACGACTGAATTTGCATCTTTCAAAAGGTTCGTTTTGTCACCTTTGAGTAAGGGATAGCTGAACATGTTGAAAATCCGGGATCAACAAAACTGGCATTGGAAACTAATTTTTTATCGCCATAAGTTGTCAAGAATTTATTACCGTCTTCTATACGGCTAAAACTTTCAATTTCAGGATAATCACTTTTTAAAATAGGACCCATTATTTTGGGAGTATTGGTCCATGCCTGCATCTCACCTTGATAAAGATCGTGATTACTGATGATAAAGAGTCTATCACTTTTCTCGTGAAACCGATCCATACTCAGCATATTTTGCAACCATAGCGCAATAAGCAAAGCTCCGGCCATACCAATAGCCAATCCAATGATGTTGATGCTAGAGAAAGCCTTATTTTTCAATAAATTACGCCATGCGATTTTGATATAGTTTTTTATCATCGTTATCGTATAAAGTAGTCAATTTTTTTAATGCAGTAAATTATTCATCCCGTAAACAATCAATTGGATTGACCATAGCAGCACGGACAGTCTGGTAACTTATTGTTAAGAACGAGATGAGTAAAGCACTGCCACCGGCAAGTATAAAGATCCACCAGTCAAGTTCAATATGATAAGCAAAATTGTCTAGCCATTTATGCATTGCAAACCAGCCAAAAGGAATGCTAATAGCGAGCGCAATAACTACTAACCTGAGGAAATCTACACTTAATAAGCTAACAATTTTTATAACAGATGCACCAACAATTTTCCGGATTCCAATCTCTTTAATTCTTTGTTGCACCGTATAGGTCGAAAGTGCAAATAATCCCATACACGCAATGGAGATGGTAATAAATGAAAAAAGTTGCATCGCTCGCGTTGTCTGTTGATCCTGTAGATAAAGTTGATTAAAGTCGTCATTTAAAAAATGATAGTCATAATTGTTTTTCGGAGCGATCTCTTTTACGATCGTTTTGATCTGATTCAATGCGTCTTGTGTAGGAACTCCAGCATGCAGCTTAATAAAGATATTTCCGAAATAACCATATTCAGGAAAGAGCACAACAGGAGTGATTTCATTATGTAAAGATTTAAAATTAAAGCTTTCAACCACTTGTTTTACAGTGCCTTGCGGCCATTTAAATTTATTTTTTTACCGATCGCATCTTTAGGAGTCCAGCCCATAGCATTTGCAGCTAGCGTATTAATAATAAAACTATTCTCCGGAGCGATGGTATCACGTGCTCTTAAGATGTCCGTATCCGATAGGGAAGAACCAGCAATAGACTTAATGTTGAACACGGATACAAAGTCTTTTTCAATCGGAATAGCAGTGACATCAATAGAGAAATCTGGTGCCTGTCCTTCTACTTCATTAATCGTATAGCCTCCCTGAATATTAACCGGACTATCATAAGATGCCGTTATGCCTTTAACACTGTTTAATTGACTTAGCTTATCCTTTAGCAATTGACGCTCTTTATCCTGCCATCCTCGGCCATCGAGCACCAATATATCTGAACGATCCAGTCCTGTATTTTTAGATTGAATAAACTCCATTTGTTGACCTGCAAATAATGTACAGATGATAAAAAATATGGAAATACAAAATTGGAACGCAATCAACATCTTACTCAAGGATATGCCTGTCTGTTTTTCGACCAATTTACTCCTGAATATTGAAATCGGTTTTGAACTCGAAATCGAGTAGGCAGGCCAACCACCGGCAAGTAGTGACAGGATAATAAAGAAAGCTAATATTGCTATATAGAGGATAGGTTTGTTCCAAAGGTTGATCTGCATTTCTACTCCCATGAAATGACCGAATAGAGGTAACAGTAACCATGTTGCCACTAAGCTTATAATTAAGGATATCAAAATCATTAAGCTACATTCGAAGAGGAACTGAAAGAATATTGTTTTTCGCCCTGCACCCAGGACCTTCTTTACACCGATCTCTTTTTTTCGTTCAATCGCATTTGCAAGAATCAAATTGGTGAAATTAATGCAGGTCAAGATGAGAAGAGCAATACCTAGAGCCACTAAAATATAAACATAGAGGATATTTCCAGTACCTGCAGTTTTTGAGTGCAAATGAATATCACTTAATTTTTCTACTTTAAAACCGAATTCATAACCCTGTTTAATAGACTCACTAAATTTGTCCTTAACCAGATTATCCAGTTTAAGTTGTACCGATTGAAAGCTTTGATCAGTTTTTAATAATCCTATAGTAATATCGTTAGCTGAATTCCATGAAGCTTCTTTATAGCGTGCTAGACCTTGGTTAGAGAGAATGGCAGAAAATCTGAACTGCGTATTACTTGGCATATCGGCTATTACCCCAGATACCTTCCAGTTCACTTTATCAATAATCAATGTTTTATTTATAGCCGATTCATTTGGAAAATATTTTTTAGCTAAGGTTTCTGTCAATACAATTTGATTAGGCTCATCCAATACATGTTTTTTGTTTCCCTCAATAAAATCATAATCGAGAATTTCAAATACGTTTTTATCAGCATAAATCAGCTTATTTTCCTTTAAAGATTGATTTCCAATATCAACTAATCCACCTTGTATATACGGATATAAACGACTGGCCTGCTCAATTTCGGGAAAATCAGATTGTAAAGTCTGTTGTAGACCTGTTGGCGTTGTACTGGATGAAACCATTTCTGCGCTATTTGGAGCTTTGTATGATAGGCTGAAGTACGCAAGTCGATCTGCATGAGAGAAAAAACGTTCATAACTGGATTCATGGTATATATAAGTAGCTAATAACAAAAAGCAGGTTATTCCAATCGTTAATCCCGACATGTTCAACAGTGAAAACCCTCTATTCTTTCGAATATTCCGCCATGCTATTTTAATATAGTTTCGTATCATTTTTTATGCTTAAAAGCTTTTTTCATTAATTCATTCAGATAACGCTACAGTAAGTGTATGTTATTATTCATCCCGTAATGTTTTTACAGGATTTGTATTTGCCGCTTTAATAGCTTGTGTACTCACCGTAATAATTGCGACAGTCAATGCGGCGATCCCTGCTAAAGCAAAGATCCACCATTGAATCTCGATGCGGTAAGAAAATCCTGCAACCATTTATTCATTGTCCACCAGGCAATAGGTGAAGCAATTAAAATGGCTATAAGAACCAGTTTTACAAAATCTCTTGAGAGCATGGCTGTTATACCTGTCACAGATGCTCTCAGTACTTTACGTATACCAATCTCTTTTGTTCTCAGCTCAGCGATATAGGATACTAATCCGAACAGTCCAAGACAAGATATAAAGATGGCCAATGCTGAGAATATGAGTGCCAACTGAGCTGTTTGTTGTTGCTCTTTAAACTTTGAGGCAAAGCGCTGATCAACGAATTTATATTCAAATGGGTAGGCTGGATTGAATTTCTTGAGTACTTGCTCTATCTGTTTCAAGTTCTGTTCTACGGGAGAAGATGGATTAGTACGAACGACCATATTTAACATCCACTCTTTTGCAGGGTGAATGAGAAGTGGAGTAACTGGGCTGTATGGAGATCCGCTGATGTAATCATTGATAACTCCTATAATCGTAAAGGTATTACTTCCCCATTTCAGGATGCTACCAATAGGATTTTTCAATTTCATTTCTTTGATCGCAGCCTCATTTACGAGTACCGACATACTATCAGAAGCCAATCGCTCGAAGTCAATATCACGACCTTCGATCAATTTTAATCCCAGAGTTTTAACAAAATCACTTTCTGATTTTCCAAGATTGAAAACGATTTTCTTCCCTTGTTCCGGAGTTGAACCTTCCCATGAAAAATTACCGCTAGAAGTTGCATTATTCTGGGTAATTGACCACCCGGTACGGGTTACAGCTTGTGCAATATTCTTATTGATCAATTCAGATTTGATGACTTCATAATTTTTCGTCATATCACCTTCCATAGGAATTTCAATCAATTGCGACGGCGAATATCCGACATCCCTTTTCCCTGCGTATTCAATCTGCCTATGTACAATCAAGGTTGCAATAATCAAGATTAGGGCAATACCAAATTGGAAAATAACTAATACCTCACGAAAACTGAAAGCAAATTTCCTAGATTTTCCAAAGATTTTTAATGATTTTATAGGTTTAAAAGAAGAGAGAACAAATGCAGGATATAGGCCAGCCAGTATACCTGTTAGCAATATAATTCCGAGTAAAGAGATCCAGATCATAGGATCCCCAAATGAGAAGTCTAAAGGCTTATCCAGAACTTTATTAAATAATGGAAGTGATAATGAAGTCAGTCCTATAGCGAGAATACCCGATATCAAAGACAGTAATACAGATTCCGTTAAAAATTGAGCAACTAGACTGCTACGTTGCGCGCCCACTACTTTACGTACTGCAACTTCTTTTGCTCTTTTTTGACTACGAGCAGTACTTAGATTAATAAAATTGATACAAGCGATCAATAGAATCAAAAAGCCCAAGCCAGCAACCAATTTAACTTGATCAATTTTGCCACCAACTGGAACACCCTGTTCAAATTTTGAATACAAGTGCATTTGAGAAAGCGGATATAAAAACAACGAGCCTTTTAACTCATTATTTGTTTTTTTTGCAATGATATTTTTTAGTTTTTTATTGAATGCCGCCACATCTGTACCATCCTTTAGCTGGATATAAGTCATGAACGTTATGTTGTTCCATTTCGGAGAATACAGGTCCGCTTTAGTTAATGGAATCAAATAGGTAAAATCAAAATCAGTATTGCTAGGTAAATCTGCGATGATTCCAGAAACTTGATAAGGTTCCTTATTATCTAATATAAGCGTTTTGTTTAAAGGATCCGTATCGCCAAATATTTTTTTGGAGAGACTTTCTGTTAAGATAATGTTTTGTGGACCGTTAAGAAGTTGATTGCGATTACCATTTAGAAGTTTAAAATCAAACATCTCCATAAAAGAAGGATCAACCTCAGTTCCTTTAGACTTGATTTTATTATCAGCAAAGGATAATAATCTATCCATGCTCCAATACACACGTGCAGCTTGCTCTACCTCTGGATATTCAGCTTTTAAAGTAAGTGATGCAGGTCCAGATGTGATGTTTTGCATACTGATCTCTCCTTGATCCTCATATTTGTTCCAAAGTCTATATAGGTTGTCTTTATTACTATAGAAATTGTCATATTTTGATTGATTTTGTACCCAGATACCTATAAGCAATACAGCAGCCATACCAATAGCTAAGCCAATAATGTTGATGGTTGCATATCCCTTACTTTTCAAAAGATTGCGCCATGCTATTTTAATATAGTTCTGTATCATTTGTTTAAACTTTAGACTCGTATTTTTTTGCCACTTTTTAAGTTCAATCCATAAGCCAATGTTTTAAATATCTTTAAATCAATTGCTTGTGTGTTTTTTAGGGTTTATATAACTGTACGCTTTCGAACACCTATCGTCCGCAAGCGTACATGTTATGATGGTGATTATTCATTCCGTAGTGTATCTATGGGATTTGATAAAGCAGCTTTAACGGCCTGAAAGCTTACGGTGACCAACGTGATGAAAAGAGCTAGACCTCCCGTGACGACAAAAATGGACCAGCTTATTGCAATACGGTAAACATAATTTTCTAACCATTTATCCATAAGTAGATAAGCCAATGGTGCCGCTATCATAAAACCAATTAAGGTAAGCCAGATATATTCCGCTGATAACAATTTCCATAAACCGAGTTCAGATGCGCCTAATACCTTGCGGATCCCAATTTCCTTTTCACGTTGTTCAGTTAAGAATGAAACGAGGGCGTACAATCCTAGACAGGAAATCAAAATTGCAAGACCAGTAAATAAACTGGTCAAACTACGAATCATTTCCATCTGTTTGAATTGCTTACCATAATCTTGATCCGTAAAGGTGTAACTGAATGTAATATCAGGATCTGTTTTGGTGAAGTGCATAGCAATGGCCTTCATTGTTGTATTGACTTCCGTGTCATCCTTTAAGCGTATGGTAATCTTACTCTTTGGTAATAGATTTAGGAAATAAGCTGTTGGGGTAATTGATTTGAAAGGTGATTCCGACATTGTGTTCTGTATGATGGCAAGGATTCTGTATTTTACACCTCTAAAACTTAATTGCTTGCTATTCAAATCGGATACTCCCATATATTTTGCACCAGCTTCGTTTAAAATGACAGCAATAGAATCTGTTTTAAAATCTTTCGAAAAGTTTCTACCTTTCATAAATTTCCATTGAACAGTAGGAGCAAAATTTTCGTCAATAGTATATATGCCCATGATTGATCCTTCTTTAGCATCATTACCTTGCCAGGTAAATCCACCCCCTGTTAAAGCGAGATTGTTTACAAAACTAGAGGATAAAGTTGCGTCTTGGATTAGTCCCTTGTCAAACAATTCTTTTTTGAGGACGTCGAATTTTTTAATAATCTCACCGCTTGAACTCGTGACATTAACTAAATTTTTGTTGCTGTAGCCAATTGGACGATCTTTTACATAGTTTAATTGGGTGATGACGAGGTATGTGGCGATCATCATAAAAATAGAAATAGCGAACTGAATAACAACCATAATCTTCCGCGCTTGAAATTTACTATTTCCTTGAATTGATTTTCCCTTAAGTGCTAAAATTGGATTAAATGAAGATAGGAACAGAGATGGATATAATCCGGATGAAAGACCAAGAAGAACGATGCTTAAGAAAGCAATAAGATAGAAAAATATCGAATGAAGAGGGAGGAGTAATTCAGTTCCTGTAAAACCGTTTATCCATGGAAGGAGTAACAGTATAAGGGGGAGGCTGAGTATGAATGCTAAAAATACAGATAAGATAGATTCAAATAAAAAGCCCTGAATCAATTGACGGCGATTTACGCCGATCGATTTTAATATACCGATTTCTTTACCTCTTTTGATACTTCTAGCGGTACTGAGATTAATAAAGTTAATACATGCTAGCAAAATAATCAAAGCACTTACCAATGCAAACATCCAAACATATTGAATCTGCCCACCGATATTTTTACCATTTTAAAATCATCATATAAGTACCATTTAGACATAGGGTGTAAAAGAACTTCAGGATCGATGTCTGTAAGTTTAGATTTTAAAATGGAGGTTGTCGTTCCCTCTAATGAAGATAAAAAATTCGGATTTTGAATAGAGGCATAAATATGAAAAAAACAATTACCCCAACTTTGATCGGCATCTGGGTTTTGTTTCAGATAGTCGCAAAATGGCAATATATAATCCAATTGATGAAAAGTACTATTTTCTGGCAAGTCAGCATATACGCCTGTTATCTCGTACTGCGTTTTACCGGTAAGTTCAACGACCTTATTTATAACGTCTACATCTCCAAATATCCGACGTGCTAATGATTCGGAAATAATCATTTTTGATGGTAGGGAAGGTGTAGATATGTCTCCTTTTATAGATTCAAATGTGAAAAGTTCAGAAAATGCACCCATTGCATATAATCCTGTGCCAGTGATCCTTTTTTCACCACTCTTAAAATTAGCATTTTCACGTTTACTGACTAAAGTAATATGTTGCATTTCATTTTTAAAATCAGATTGCAATAGCTTAGCCAATGGTATGGGAGTAGATCGATCAGTAGTCTTCTCACCATTAAATGTACCCGTAATCATAACTTGGTAGATGTTATCGTAGTTTTTGAAGTTTTTATCAAAAGAAAACTGCTTCAATATCCACAATGAACCAATTATGACGACAGTAAATCCCAATGCTAGACCGGTTATATTGATAATTCCACTAAATGGATTACGTTTTATATTGCGTAAAAAAGTTTTAAAAAATAGTTTTATCATGATTTTGAATCAATTATTTCATTTAGCAATCTCTTTTATATGAAAAGGTCGTAACTATTCGTCTCTTAAACTATTTGCAGGATTGATAATTGCAGCCTTAATGGATTTAAAACTAACTGTAAGTGCTGTGATGAGCAATGTGAGAATACCTGAAAATAAAAATATAGATATAGGTAAATTAGTTCTAAAAGCAAACCCCTGAAGCCAGTCATTTGCGAAATATAAAGCAAGAGGAATCGCAATAATATTCGCAATAATTACTAAGATGAAAAACTCCCGATTCAGCATTTGTACAATGTGGAAAACCGTCGCACCTAGCACCTTTCTAATCCCAATTTCCTTTGTTTTTACTTGTGCGGTGTATGTACATAAACCTAAAAGACCTAAACAAGATATTAAGATGGTTATGACTGCAAAGAAGTTAAATATGGTCCCCTGTTTTTGTTCACTCGTGTATAGTTTTTGATAGCTTTCATCCAGGAAATTGTAAGTGAAGGGCATATCATTATAGTATTGCTTCCAAATTTTTTCCATAGCATCTATAGCGGCAACAGTTTTATTTTCATTTGTTTTTATATAAAGCTGCCGAGAATTTTTTGGATTAAACTTAAAAACGATAGGTTCAATCTTCTTACGGACACTAGCGTAATTAAAATCTTTCACGACACCAATAATAGTTCCGGGTACAGTTCGGATTCTCAAACGGGTGCCAATAGGATTTTTTAACCCCATCTCTCTAACAGCCGTTTCATTTAGGATAAAATGGGTAGAGTCCGCTAATGAGCCCGTAAAGTTTCGTCCTTCTACTAGTTTTATCTTAAAGAAATCGAGCGTATGCTGATCTGAATGCGTGATATTAAACCAGAGATTTGACTTTGCAGGTTTTCCTTCCCAATCGTTATCTCCAGTAGCATCACCGCCGTGTATCATATCACGCCCCAGTCGGATTACATCATTTATTCCTTCGTTTTTTATCAGTTCATTTCTGATGGCATCAAAATGTTCGCCCATTTTTGATCCCATAGGAACCGCGAAAATATGGCTTTTTTCGTAGCCAAGATTTTTGTTGCGGATAAACTCTAATTGACGACCAATAACAATTGTCATGGTTATTAAAACAATAGAAACCGTAAACTGTAATACAACTAATACCTTTCTGGAACTAGATTTTTTCATTCCCAGATTACCTTTTAAGACTTTGATAGGATCAAAGTTGATAGCAGTAAAGCCGGATAGATGCTCACTAAGAGAAGTGTTCCAATCAGTAAGATGAAAATGTAGACCCATAAATTAATACTGGCGAGATCCAATGCTATTTGTTTTCCAGAGAAGTTATTAAAAGAAGGGAGAAAAATAAAAACGACCGTTATCGCAATGGTCACTGCAAAAAGAAACAACAATGTAGTTCTATGATAAACTGAAAGAAAAGTTCCCTTTTGCCAGCTCCAATAATTTTTCGAATTCCGACTTCTTTGGCCCGATTTAAAGAACGTGCAGTCGAAAGATTAATATAATTAATACTCGCTATTGCTATAATCATCAGGGCAACTCCCATAAAAATATGTACAGCGCCGATTCCTCCATCACTACCATCCATGTGGTATAAGTGAACTTTAGATAGTGGTTGTGCTACGTAAGGTACAGGTGTATCTTCAGGTTTATTGCGTTCATGTATCTGTTGTAACTTTTTAGTTAAAGCAGTGAGGTTCGCTTGGGGAGTTAACAGCAGATAAGTTTCAAATGAAAAACTGGACCAATCCATATCCATGGATGACAAATATGTTTTGTTGTCATAAGTGGTTTTATTTTTTACATATGCCTGCTCATTAAACCTAGAAAGGGGAAGAAGTACCTGCAATTGTAAACTCGAATTTTCGGGATATTCTGCGATAACACCCGATACCACACAAAGTTCATCTACACCTATGGTCACAGTTTTACCAATGGGGTCTTCATTTCCAAAATAGCGTTGGGCAGTACTGGCTGTGATGACAATCGAATTGTTGTCTGGAAAAGGTAACTTTTGATTGCCTTGAACCAAAGGAAAATTAAATACAGAAAAATAGCTCGGATCTACAAAAGCAAAGCTTTTCTCGATAAATATTTTCTCTTTATATTTGATGGGACCATCTCCAATTTTGAGGATACGTACGGCGTCTTTTACTTCCGGAATCTCTTTTTTTGCAAAAGTGCCAACAGGGGCAATGATATTCTCAAATATTTTTTAGTGATTCCAGTTCCACCTTCAATACCAATTTTATAGATCTTACGCTCATTTTTATGGAATCTGTCAAAAGATAGCTCATCCTGAATCCAAAGTAGGAGGAATATCCCTACGACTAATCCCGCCGACAATCCTAAAATATTAATGCCTGTATAGAATTTATTAGCGAAAATACTTCGCCATGCGATTTTTATATAATTCTTTATCATGATTGAGTTGATTGCCAGTAGTTAGATTTAATTGGTCACCATACTTTTTTCGTTAACATAGAAAGCCGTCGATTTCACAAACCGACGACCTTCATTTTCACACTTAATACTTAACTTATAAAACATGTATGTTAATTATTCATCCCGTAGACTATTGATCACATTTACTTTGCCGCACGAATGGCTTGATAACTAATGGTCAGCCCTGCAATTACTAGCGCTATACTAGCGCCGATTAAAAATATCCAAACATTCAATTCTGTTTTAAAGCTGAAATTAGCCAGCCATTCATTTGCAAAATACCAGGCAAGAGGACTTGCAATTAAAATTGCGATGATGAGTAAGCTCACAAACTCTTTACCTAATAACTGAACAATTTGTGGTATGCTAGCACCTAAGACTTTGCGGATTCCGATTTCTTTCACTTTGGTTTGCGCGGCATTGGTAGCCAAGGCTAACAATCCTAGTGAAGAAACGAAAATAGCAATCGAAGCAAAAATGTTGAAAAGCAGGCCGGTACGTAAGTCCGATTTATACATCTTATCAATTTTACTGTCCAAAAATGTATATTCGAAAGGTTTTTCCGAAGGATAGCTGTCATAAATAGTTTTCACCCTCTCAATTGCTTTTTGAGCATTTGAGGCTGTGGTCTTAACATATAAGGTACCTGCATAACGATGAGTCCAAAAGACTAGAGGTTCAATCTTATTCTTCAGATTACTGAAGTTGAAATCCTTTACAACACCAATCACCGTTCCGGGTACCTCATGTAATGACATTTGCGCGCCAACATACGGTTTTTCCAATCCCAATTGTTTTGCCATCGTTTCGTTGATGATATAACTTGATGAGTCGGCAGGTACACCTTTGATATTATTTCCTTCAATCAATTTTAAACCCATTAATGGAATAAAATTTTTGTCTATGGTTGCTTGGGTTACTATGAGTGATTGATCTTTAGTACGATTTGGCCAGTCGATATCTCCAGTTGAACTGCCATAGTCCATTGGATTATATATTCCATTAATGGAATAGGAAACAATGGAAGGATCTTCAGAAAGTTTGGACGCTACAGTAGATTTATTTTCAACGGCTCCTTCATTGAGCTCTACGGTAAAAATATATGAAGTGTCATATCCTAAGTTAAATTCGCGGATAAACTTCATCTGCTTTTCAATAACCAAGGTGCAGATGATTAAAATAATTGATGATACATATTGAAATACAACCAAGCCTTTTCGGAAAATACTATTTGTGGGTTTGGATGATTTGCCTTTAAGTGCTGCAATAGGTTTGAAAGATGACAGTTGAATAGCAGGGTATATGCTGGAAAATAAAACGGTCATTAGTAAAGAAGACCCTATTAAAAGCCAAAGAGTGGGATTATTCAGATTAAAAGCCATTGATTTTCCCGAAATACTGTTATAAGTAGAAAAGGATAATCCAATCCATATAACTGCAACGCAAGTTGCTAAGGTAAATGTCAGGAAGGTTTCGGCCATAAATTGAAAAAATAGTTGTTTACGCTTGCGCCCACAATTTTTCGAATACTTACCTCCTTAGCACGGTCCATAGCCCGAGCTGTAGCAAGATTAACATAGTTAATAGCGCCAATAAAAAGTAGGAGTAAAGCTACTGCACCAAATATCTGCACCATGCGTAAGGCTGATTTGTTTCCGTCAGGATCGATTAAATGTTTATCAGCAAGTGATCCTAATTTAAAAATGGTATTTTTATTACCTTCTCTAGCTTTAATATAGCTATTATTTATTTGAGCAATTGCTTGATCAGGGTTTGCTTGTGGAGTTAATTTGAAATAGGTATCAAAGGAGTAATTACCCAGATCTTCATCAATTGTTTTCCATGAACCATTCCCTCCATTTTCAGTAAAAATTTTTGCACGATAGGTCATTGGAAAAATTGCATCGTATCTTAATGTTGAATTCTGCGGCATATCAACGAAAACTCCCGTGACGAAAAATGGTGTTTTCTCAAATAAAATCATTTTGCCAATGGCATCTTCTCCTTTAAATAGTTTTTGACTTAGCGCTTCGCTTATGGTCACTTCGTCTATATTTGTCAGTAAGTTTGGCTTACTGGATTGCAGTAGCGGAAAAGAGAAAAAATTAAAGAATGAACTATCTGCATAAGCCATGGATAAACCCGTATAAGAATCTTTTTGGTTCTTTAGGCGAATGATGCCAGAATACTCGCGGGCTATTCTCACAGATGATGCTATTGCAGGAACGTCTTTTGCATAGAATGCAACTGGCCCAGGTGTGTTACTAGAAATGTTTTCTTTACCACCTCCCTTCCAGATGTTATGGACATTGTATATCTGTTTATAATCTTTGTGGAAACGATCAAAACTGATTTCGTCCTGTACCCATAGCAATATCATAATTGCTGTGGCAATACTGATCGAAAGTCCTACGATATTGATGGCGGTGTAAAACTTGCTCTTTTTTAGATTTCGCCAGGCAGTTTTAATATATTTAAAAATCATAAAGGTTTAATTGATTATATTTTTGTTCCTTTTCTAATCTTAAAGTCCAATCCGTGAGCCATAATGTTAATTACTTATTTTACAGTTAATTATATAATTTTATTTGGTCTTGTAAGTGTACGTTTCCGAACAGTTGGCGTTCGTAAACGTACACTAAATTACTGATCTCTTAAACTATCAACAGGATTCGCCTTTGCAGCTTTTAAAGCTTGATACCCTACAGTTGCTAAAGCAATGAATAATGCGCTCACCCCCGCTATACCAAACATCCACCATTGCATATCAATGTGATAAGCAAAATTATTGAGCCACTTACCCATTGCCCAATAGGCTACCGGTATGGCAATACATATAGCAATAATGACAAGTTTGATGAAGTCAAGAGATAATAATTGTATGATGCCAAAAACACTAGATCCGAGTACCTTACGGATGCCAATTTCTTTGGTACGTTGTTGAGCGGTATAAGTCACAAGCCCCAAGAGCCCTAAACAGGCAATAAAAATTGCAAATCCTGAAAATGTGGTGAAAATTCTTTGGAAACGATAATCTGCTTCATATTGACGTTTAAAACTCTGATCCAAAAATGTATAATTAAAAGGAATCTGGGGAGCTAGGCTTGTCCAGATCTTTTCGATGCGGGCAATAGTTTCCGGTTGATTCGCTTGTTGCAATTTAATCGTTATAAATTTGCTGCTCCACGGTGATAATCGCAAAGCAAGTGGTTCAACCTTATTATGTAAAGACATATAGTTAAAGTCTTTTACAACGCCGATAACCTGTCCCTCTTGTCCCCATTGCGTAAAACGCTTTCCAATAATATCCTGTGGATTATTATAGCCCCAAAGTTTAGCTGCAGCTTCATTGATTATCATGGAGTGCGCAGTGTCGGCAGGAAAATCCCGGGAATAAGCCCGTCCTGCGACCATTTCAATCCCCATGTTCGGGATAAAATCAATATCCACCTCAAAAAGTGCAGGACCCAACATCGTCATTTTCCCTTCTTTAGTCTCTATCTCTGTGCCCGCATTAGGGAAAAATGTACCCGGAACACTGCGCGATGATGATACCGCTATGACGTCCTTATCTCTCTTAAACGTATTTTTAATTGCTTCTAAATTCTTGTTGACCCCATCGTCAAAATTATAATCGATAACCAGCATCTGATCTTTCTGAAAACCAAGATTCGTATGTTGCAGGTGATATAATTGTGAAAAGACAATACAAGTTCCTGCAATAAGTACAATGGATAAACCAAACTGAAAGATTACTAATCCTTTTCTTAAAAATTGACCACCTGCAGCAGTTTTAAATGTTCCCTTTAAAACTTCAACAGGTTTAAAACGTGCTAGAATAAAAGCAGGATAACTGGCGGCAATAATTCCAGTTATTGTCACGATACCTAGAAAGATACTGAATGTAGTCAAATTGAATAGACTGTTCCACGCAAAGTGTTTTCCTGCAAAGGCCTCCATGGAAGGAAGAAGAATGATGACTATTAGCAAAGCAAACAATGCTGCTATAAAAACTAAAGCGAGCGATTCGAACATAAACTGCAGGATCAAGTTACGGTGACTGGCTCCAATGGCTTTTCGAACGCCTACTTCTTTCGCTCTCTCCATGGAACGAGATGTAGCCAAATTCATGAAATTTACACAGGCGATGAAAAGGATAAATAGACCTATGATAGCAAATATGTACAGATTCTGTACGCTCCCCGTTACACCAGGCTGTCTGCCTGCAGACGAATGCATATAGGCATCCAGTATAGGTTCGAGTTGGAAATTATACTTGCCCTCTGCAGAAGGAACATTCTTTTTGAGAAATTGCGGAATTTTCTTATTAAAATTAGAAAGGTTAAATTGATCGGATACCAGTATGTAAGTATAAAAATCGACATATCCCCAGCTTTCAAAACGATCTGTAAAAGCTTTTCTAAAGGTACTCATCGAGAGCAAAGCATCAAATGTAAAATGGGAGTTGTAAGGAACATCTTCAATAACCGCTGTGACTTTGTATAGTCCCGGATCTGCCGTCCGGCGGCAAGTCCCCCTTCTAGTGTTTTCCCAATCGGATTTTCATTCCCAAAATATTTTTTGGCTGTGCTTGCGGTTAAAACAGCAGTATAAGGAGCAGTCAAAGCAGTTGTTGGACTACCAGCCAATACTTTCCAGCTAAAAATATCAAATGCCGTTGAGTCCATGAAAAATACACGCTCTTCCTGGAATACCTTTTCCTTATTCTTTAAAGAAATGGAGGTAACTCCTGAAAATTGGACCACATTCTTCACTTCTGGGAAATCAGCTTTTAAAGCTGGACCTATAGGGGCAACCCCCCATACATTTTTTCGGATTAATTTCTCGTTGTCTTCGAAAGAATTAATAACACGGTAAATGCGGTCTTTATTTACATGGTATTTATCATAGGATAATTCATCATGAATATATAAGACGATTAATAAACAGCAAGCTAAGCCTATGGCTAACCCAACGATGTTGATGGAAGAATAACCCTTGTTTTTCCAAAGATTTCTCCATGCGATTTTTATATAGTTCTTGATCATTGTTTATATTTTAGGTCTTTATTTCTTTTGAAGTATGTAAGCTTTAATTGTATTATTCATCTTTTAAACTATTGACAGGGTTAGCAACCGCCGCTCTTATTGCTTGTGAACTGACTGTAAATAGCGCAATGAAGACAGCTAAAAATCCTGTAATAGCAAACATCCACCATTGAATGTCGATGCGATAAGCGAAATCTTCCAACCACATGTGCATCATCCACCAGGCAATAGGGGAGGCAATAATGATGGCAATGACCACTAATCGAATAAATTCAAAGGATAACATACGCGCAATATCAGGCACAGAAGCACCGATTACTTTTCGGATTCCAATTTCTTTTTTACGTTGATGCGTGGTGAAAATCGCCAATCCCAATAATCCAAGGCAGGCAACAAAAATGGTCAGTGACGCAAAGATAGTCAGTAATTGTCCGGTCTTAAGTTCCGACTGATAGGTCTGATTATAACGATCATCAAGAAAAGAATAATCAAAGGGAAGATCCGAAGGATATGCATTGTAATACTGTTTTACTGTTGCCAGTAATTTTTCCATGTCTGTCGCCTTAGTTTTGATAATCAGATTTCCTGCCTGATCATTTAGTACCATCACCAAAGGAGCAATAGTTTCATGCAGCGGTTTAAAATGAAAATCTTCAACAACACCGATCACCTGCAAGACTTTATTATCCTTATCGGTTAATGTTCGACCAATGATATTATCTTTCCAACCTAGATTTTTGGCAGCAGTTTCGTTGATCACAACCGATAGGCTATCGTTGCCATAGGTTGTTGAAAAATTGCGCCCTTCTTTCAACTTCATACCCATGGTAGGAATGTATTGCTCGTCAACATCATAACGGAGAGTTTTTACCCATTGGTTAGGGCTCTCTTTTGGATAGATAAAAAAATTGTTATTGTAGGTAGCTCCTGCAGGAAGATAAGACGAGTGTGAAACATGTAGTACGCGGCTATCCTGAGTTAGGCGTTCAGCGAAAGCTTTTTCGTTAGCTCCTAGAGGCCAGCTTTGAATAATGACAACATTTTCCTTGGCATAACCAAGTTTTATATGACGCATGTAATCCAGCTGACGACTTACCACCACAGTGCTAAATATCAATCCGACTGAAACGATAAATTGAAATACTACAAGACCACTTCTTAATCCCATACCATTTCCAGAGGCATTGAACCTGTTTCTTAAGATCATTATAGGATTAAATGATGATAAGTATAGAGCAGGATAACTACTGGAGAATAAACCGATCAGTAAACCAAAACCAAGTAACAAAGGAATTGTTGTGATGAAGGAAAACTGTCCGATCTCTAATGATTTTCCAGAAAAGTGGTTGAACAAAGGAAGCGCAAGTAAAACAATGCCTATAGCCAATAGTAAAGCAATATAAGTTGTAAGGATTCCTTCTGTAAAAAACTGTATCAGCAATTTTTGTTTTCCAGCTCCTAATACTTTTCTTACGCCAACTTCTTTAAATCTTTTAGACCCACTGGCGGTCGATAGGTTCATAAAATTGATCGTAGCAATCAGGAGCATAAAGATGCCGATGACTCCAAAAATATAAAGGTATCTGATATTGCCAGACGGACTCAGGTCATATACAAAGTCAGAGTGTAGATGGATATCAGTTAAAGGCTGTAGATATAGTCCGATCTTATTCCCGGTTTTTTTGTAATCTTCATAACTCATTCCGAAATCTGCCATAAACTGAGGCCCCACATGCTTGTCAAATAAGGCCGCGAGTTTAGTCTCCACTTGTTTAACTGTTACATCTTTTTTTAATAGCGCATAGGTATAATATTCCGAAGTCATCCAGGAAGTAGATCGTGCATCTTCAAGCGCATCGATGGAAGTGAAAATATCAAAATTAAAATGAGAGTTTTTGGGTATATTTTTCATTACACCCGTTATTTTAAGAATTGTCCCATTTCCCTTTATTGGTAGTTCTTTCCCGATCACATCATTAGTATTGAAGTATTTACGTGCCATCGTTTCAGATATAATAGCAGTATTCGGCTCCGCTAATGCGGTTAAAGGATCTCCTTTCAATAAAGGTAATGTGAATATCTTGAAGAAGGATGCATCAACGTATGCTAAATTGGCATCGTGAAAAACCTGGTTGCCTATTTGAAATAGCGGAACTCCTCCCATGCGTAAGCGAGCCGTTTCTTCGACATCTGATAATTCAGCCTTCATCGTTGAAGCAACAGGTGGCATGATATGAGCTTCCTTGATATCGCCACCCTTTACTTTTCCTTTAAAAACTACGCGAACGATGCGGTCAGCCTGTTTATTAAAACGATCATAGCTAAGTTCATCTGTGATATACAGACTGATGAGTAAGCAGGTCGCAATGCCTAAAGCTAATCCACATACATTGATTAATGAAATAGAAATATTTCGCTTTAAGTTTCTTATTGCTATTTTAATGTAGCTCTTGATCATGGCTGTAATTATTTAAGATGTTAACATTAATGTCTAAATTTTAGCTTTATTCATCGCGCAGACTCTCAACGGGATTGGCGTTTGCGGCTTTGATGGAATGATAGCTCATGGTAATAAATGCAATAAGCAAAGTAATCACTGCAGGAATTGTAAACATCCACCAGCTAAGCGTAATTTTGTAAGCAAAATCATTCAGCCAATGATTCATCGCCCACCAGGCAATTGGAGATGCTATCAGAATCGAAATGAAAATTAATTTGATGTATTCTTTGGATAGTAATGCAATGATTCCAGAAATTTTGCTACCCAATACCTTACGGATTCCAATCTCTTTTGTCCGTTGGGCTGTAGTAATCGTCACAAGACCAATCAGTCCTAAGCAACTTAATAAAATGGTTATTGAGGTAGACAAATTGATTATTTTTGAAAACTTCGTATCGTTTTCATATTGATTTTTTATTTGCTGATCATAAAATTCGTATTTAAATGGAGCATTTGGATAGTATTTTTTCCATTCCTTTTCAATCTGTTGCAAGGCAGATGGCCATTTTTCCTGATGATCCGGCAATTGAATACTCATATTCTTTAATTGTCCTTTTTTGTTTGAAGGTCTGAGCTCTAAAGGGCCAATTTTACTGTGCATATTTTTACTGTGAAAGTTATCAATCACGGTAACGATTTGTCGATCCTGATCATCTATTTTTACAAAATTACCAATAGCCTCTGATGCAGATTTAAATCCTAGTTTCTCAATAGCCACTAGATTTAGAGCAATACCTGAAGCTGTGTCCGATAGTTTAATCGCTCGACCAGCCAGTATATTGATATTGTATAATTTAAAATAGTCATCATCTATAAACTTAAATTGATGATCCACCCGTACATCTCCGGTATCACTTTTTACAACGATCGAATTACCCCAATGATCACCGCTCATCGGGAGATGCCCCAAAGAAACGTGTTTGATGACAGAAAGTCCTTCCAAAGCATGCTTATAGGTGAAGGGATCCGTATCAGCATTTTGAAAGCTTTTATATGGAAGCTGTAGCGTAATAATTGCTTCTTTGTTAAAGCCAAGTTTACTATTTAAAGAATGTTTAAGTTGCATTCCGATGATAAACGTGGAGACAACAAATATTTGAGCAATCACAAATTGAAATACAATAAGTGTTTTTCGTAAAGACAGGCCGCCCATTTTCACTTTACTGCCTCCTGTAATTTTGATAACTTCGGAGATTTTAACTCTATTAATGAGCATGGCCGGATACCAACTAGATAGTAGTGTGATTAAAATTGTCGTCCCGGCTATAAATAATAGAACCGTTAAGTTGTCAGCAAAGCTGTACATCTGCTGCGGAATGTAGGAACTTAAACTGGATTGGATAATTTTAACTAGTGGCCATGATAACAAGAGTGCCAATATTGTGATGATAAATGTTTCGAGAAAGAAGATGACGGTTATTCTCTTTTGACTCTCTCCCAAAGTTTTTCTGATACCTATTTCCTTTGCTCTATGTGGAACTTGGGCTGTCGTTAAATTGATATAGTTTATGCAAGCAAGTATCAGTAGAAAAATTCCGATGCCAATAATACCATACATTGTTTTTTTGTCGCTACTTTTTTGTGCAAATGATGTGAAATGTAATTCAGATAGCGGAATTAAGTTTGATGACATACTGAAGCCGTATTTTTTAAATTCTTCATTGGTCATCTCATGGAATTTAGCATTAACCGATTTTAAAATGGGAGCAATAACGTTCGGTGATTTAACCTTAATAAACATCTGCCAATTGGAATTAGAGTTTGTCCAAGTGGTACTTGTCCAATCCTTTGCCGGAATCTGCATAAATTCTTTACCGATAAAACTACTTGGGTATGCTAGATCTTCCACGATTCCAGCAACTGTAAATAACGTACTGTCGTAGGATAAGGTTTTGCCAATAATATCTGCAAGCGTGTTTTTCGGGAAATACAATTTTGCTCTTGATGCCGTCAAAACCACTTCATTAGGGTTCTTAAATACGATATCTTTATTTCCCTGCAACCAGCGATAATCGGTGAGTTTGAAATAATCTGGTGTAGTTCCAATAATTTCCTTTGGGTCTTCAAAAACTAATGCTTTACTATTCGGTAAACTGACCCTTTCAAAATATTCACTAAATACAGGAACAGATAATGCTACATCAGAAAAATTATCTTTTACAAAGGCGGGTAGTGGTGCAGGAATACCGTCGAAGTGATCTGTTTTGTTGTTTTCAAGATAGCTTGTGTGGACTTTATAAATCAATTCCTTATCAGGATGTTTCTGGTCAAAAGTAAATTCATAATTGACAATACGGAATATCACCCAACAGGCACTGATACCGATGGATAACCCTACAATATTAAGTAAGGTGAAGAGGCGGTTGCGCCATAATTGTCTAAATATTAATTTAAAATTGTTCATTATTGTAAGGTTTATTATTGATTTTACTGACAGAATCAATAGTGTTTTTTTTTTTGATTAAAAACGATTTACTCATCTCGCAAACTTTCTACAGGATTTATTAAAGCAGCTTTTAGAGCTTGATAACCTACGGTTACAAACGCGATTATCAGAGCAAATAAGCCAGCAATCGCGAATGACCATAATGGGAATGCAATTCTATCATTGAAATCTTGAAGCCAATGAGAAAATAGCCACCAAGCTATAGGTATAGCAATAAATAATGAAAGTATAATCAAATTTAGAAAGTGGCCGGAAAGCAATTGAACGATTTTAAAAGTACTTGAACCAAGTACTTTACGTACTCCAATTTCTTTTTTTCGCTGCTGAGCGGTAAATGCCGCTAAACCAAATAAACCCAAACAAGCAATAAAAATCGTTAAAATGGAGAATGTTGAAATGATATTATTTGTTCGGTTCTCGGCTGTGTAATATTTCTTGATGTGTTCATCTAAAAATTGATAATCAAATGCTGCCTCAGGAACCTGTTGTGTAAATAATTGTTGGACTTGGCTAATATAGGAAGATACATTTTGCGTATCGTATCGAATAAGTAAATAACGATAACTTTCATTGGGGCTGTGCATACGGTAATACATATACCCACCAATGGATTCTTTTAAACTTTGAAAGTTAAAATTTCGAACGACTCCTACAATAGTCGTATTTGGAGTTATTTCAGTTGGAATATTTTGTCCTACAGCATCGACTTGGATTTCATAGCCTTAAATAGGCAGCAACTACTTCATTAATCAAAATATAACAAGTAGAATCTGTAGGAGACTTAATACTTCCGGCAGATCCTTCCTGCAA